>JANLSF010000494.1:0-5489 GCA_031362285.1 Gemmatimonadota bacterium
ACGAGCCGCCGCCGCTCTTGGGGCTCATCGTCACGCGGAGCCGCACCTCCTCCCCCATGGCGAGCGCCACGGTGCGTGGTGGGAGTTCGGGCTGAAAGGTGGGCGGCTGGTCGTCGGTCGCGGGGCGTTCGGTGACCTCGAGCAGCGCCACCCGCACGTCGCGCGCCGAGGCGTTGTTGCGCTCGACCCATCGGTGGAAGGTGCGGTCGGCAATGGCGCCCACGTCGCGGCGCATCGAGCCCTTGAGTGCGCGCGCGGCGGCGCGGACCACCTGCGCTCCCGTGCGGTCCAGGGCGGCGACGTAGATCTCCTCGTCGTCGGCGTCGTGCGCCGTGAGCTTGGACAGCGCCTCGATGGCCCCCTCGGCGACGTTGTCGTTGGTGTCGCGGGCAAGGGTACGCAACGAGTTGGCATTGCCCAGAACGGAGGCCGCGCGCGCGGCGTAGGCGCGCACTTGCCATTGGCGGTGCGCCCTGAGCTTCGCGACGCGGAGCCGAGTTGCACTATCCGGGCGCACCTTGGCCAGCGCGACGATCGCGTGCGCAGCGGCATGCCAGGAGACGCGGCCGCGCGTGCGCGAGGAGGCGTCGGCGGGGAGGGCGTCCACGGCCCGGGTGAGCGCGGCGGCGAGTTCGGCGTCCGGCGCGCAGGTGACGTCGGCCAGGTCCATGGCGCCAAGGCGGACGGCGGGCGCGTCGTCGGCGAGCGCGGAGCGGAGCGTGGAGCAGTCGCCATTGGGGAGCTTGAGCGCGCGGTAGCGGAGGCGCCAAGCGGGGTCGGGGTATGCCGGCGCTGCCGTCACCGATGGCAACGAATCGCGCGCGGCAAATGCGGCGTCGCTCATGCGCGCGCGCGCCCGTAGCGTGATGGCGCGAACGCGCGGGTCCGCGCTTCGCATCCCGTCGGAGAGCGCGGCGCTTCCCGTGTCGTGCCGAGCCTCGGCCAACAGGACGCGCGCGAGCAGCGCACCCACCGTGGCAGTTCCGGCGGGCTGTTGCGCGCGAGCGCGTACGGGGACGACGGTGAAGACGCCGATCAGCGCGAGGCGCCGAAGGGCGCGGGTCCGGCGACAGGTGGAACGGCGATGCGACGCGATGCTCATTGGTCGAGTGGGTGTGAGTTGATCCAGTGGGTCTGCGTCGTCACGCGGCCTCCCAGAGCGCGCGCACCGGCACGGCAAACAGGCCCTTGCCGAAGCTGGCACTGCTCTCGCCGTCGTAGACCACCACGCCGCAGGTGAAGCGCGCGCCGGCCGCGTCCTGCAGCTTGCGCAGTCCCCGGAAGTCCGACGCCGAGACGGTTGCCCCGCTCTTCACCTCGACTCCGACGATCCTGCCCGCTCCGAACTCCATCACGATGTCGACTTCCACGCCGTCGCGATCGCGGAAATGGTAGAAGGCGATCGGTTCGGAGCGCCCGCTCCCCTGACGCTTGAGCTCCTGCAGCACGAAGGTCTCCATGAGCCGGCCATGCGCGTCGCGGTCCGCGCGCAGTGCAGCGGCGTCGAGGCCGAGCAGGGCGCAGGCGACCCCCGTGTCTCCCATGTGGAGCTTGGGCGTCTTCACGAGGCGGCTCAGTCGATTCGAGTGCCAGGGCGGGAGCCGCTCCAGCAGGAACACGCGCTCGAGGACCGTGACGTAGTCGTGAATCGTCTGCCGGCTGAGCTGGAAGGGCGCGGCGAGGTCCGTCACGTTGATCAGGCGCGCCGACTGGCTCGCCGCGAGTGCCAGCAGGCGCGGCAGCGCGTCCAACGACCGCAGCCGGCTCACGTCGCGAACGTCCCGCTGGACCTGCGCGTCCACGAAGTCGCGAAGCCACGCCGCGCGCCGATGGGCGGATCGCAGGGCCAGCGCGGCGGGAAAGCCACCCGCCGTGATGCGGGCGCTGAGGTCGTTCGCGTCCCGGTCCGCCGTTCGCGTGGGGAAGCGGGCCGCGAGCAGGTCGTCGATGAAGTGGGGGCGTCGTCGCGCGAGCTCGCACTGGGCGAGCGGGTGCAGGCGGAGAATCCCCATGCGCCCGGCCAATGAATCGGCGAGTGCGGGCACCAGCAGGACGTTCGCCGATCCCGTGAGGATGAAGCGCCCCGGCGTGCGGGCGCGGTCGATCGCCACCTTGAGCGCGGTGAACAGCTCGGGAGCCCGCTGCACTTCGTCGAGGATCGACCGGGCCGGCAGGTCGGCCACGAAGCCGATCGGGTCCTGCCTCGCGGCCGCGCGCAGCGAATCGTCGTCGAACGAGAAGTACCGATAGCCACGCCGTTCGCCCACGGCCCGGGCGAGCGTCGTCTTGCCGCTCTGCCGGGGGCCATGCAGCAGGACGGCCGGCGTGTCGGCCAGCGCCTCGCGGACACGCGGCGCCAGCAGCCGGGGATACCGTCGGGTCATGACGGAGTGTACTCGCGGAACCCGGCTGAACGCAAGATCAGGTGTCGGCTGATCGCTAATCCAGAGGGCGGCTGATCGCTAACTCGCAGGACGGCCAGACGCCGGATGCGAGAACGGTCACCGGGGGGCCGCCGTGCCCAGCACGCCCAACCGCCGCCCCACCCGCACAAACGCCCCCACCGCCCGCTCCAGGTCCTCCCGCGAGTGCGCCGCGCTCACCTGGCACCGCACCCGCGCCTGCCCCTGCGGAACCACCGGGAACCCGAACCCGGTCACGAAGATCCCCTCGTCCAGGAGTGCGTCGCTCATCGCGATCGCGTCCTTCGTCTCCCCGATGATGATCGGAATGATCGGCGTCTCCCCCGGCAGCGGCTTGAACCCCGCCTCGATGAGCGCCGCGCGGAACCAGGCCGAATTCTCGTGCAGCTTGGTCACCCGCTCCGGGTGTGCCTCGATGTACTCCACGCTCCGCTTGGCACTCGCCGCCACCGTCGGCGGCAGGGCATTCGAGAACAGCTGCGGCCGGCTCCGCTGGTTCAGCCAGTCGCACAGTACCGCCGGCCCCGCCACGAAGCCGCCCGCCGCACCGCCCAGCGCCTTCCCGAGCGTGGACGTGATCACGTCCACCTCTCCCAGCACCCCGAAGTGCTCGGCCGTCCCGCGCCCCGTCTTCCCCAGCACGCCGGTCGCGTGCGAGTCGTCCATCACCACGATCGCGTCATGGTCGCGCGCGATCTGCAGGATCTCCGGCAGCTTCGCGATGCTGCCCTCCATGGAGAAGACTCCGTCGGTCCAGATCACCCGTCGGCGCGCTCCCTTGTTCGCCTTGAGCTGGGCCACCAGGTCGTCCATGTCGGAGTGCTTGTAGACGCCGGTGGTGCACTTGGTGATGGCCTTGGCCAGCCGGATGCTGTCGATGATGGACGCATGGTTGAGCGCGTCGCTCACCACGAAGTCCCCCTCCTGCGCGATGCTCTGCGTGAGCGCCTCGTTGGCGTTCCAGCACGCCACGTAGCTCAACGAGGCCTCGGTGCCCACGAACCGGGCCAGCGCCGCCTCGAGCTCGCGGTGGATCGTGAACGTGCCGCAGATGAACCGCACGCTTCCCGTGCCGGCCCCGAACCTCTTGAGCCCCTCCATCCCGGCCCAGATCACCTCGGGCTGCGCCGAGAGCCCCAGGTAGTTGTTCGACGAGAGCACGAGGATCTCCCCCTTGCCCTCCATCTTCACCTTGGCCGCCTGCGGCGACTCGATGTAGTTGAACCGCTTGTACACCTGGTCGGCCTTGAGCTGGTCAATCGAGGCGGTCAGCTCCGACACGAAGCGTGCGTTCCGGGACATCGGGAGTCTCTCGGTCTGTGGGGAAGAGCCGTGCACTACTGCTCACGCCGGCGGCTGCGCCGCCCGCTCCGCATCATCCGTCAATATCCACCGCAGCATGGCGGCATCCACATTCCCGCCGCTGATGATCACCCCCACCCGCCCGCTCACCTTCACGGCCCCGCTCATCGCGGCCGCCAGGGCAAGCGTCCCGGTCGGCTCGATCACCTGCTTCATGGTCAGCATCGCGAATCGCACCGCGTCCACCAGCGCCGAATCCGGCACCGTCACCATGTCGTCCACCAGCTGTTGGATCATGGGGAACGTGATCTCCCCCGCGTTGATCGTCCGCGCGCCGTCGGCAATGGTGGCCGGAACCCCCGGGAGCGACACCAGCGTCCCCGTCTTGAACGACCGCGTGACGTCGTCGCCCAGCGCCGGCTCCACCCCGATTACCTTGGCCTTGGGACTCATCGCCCGCGCCGCCAGCGCCGAGCCGCTCAGCAGCCCGCCCCCGCCGCAGCACACCAGCAGGTAGTCGAGCTCCCCCACCTCCTCGATCAGCTCCGCCGCCGCCGTTCCCTGGCCCGCGATCACGTCGAAGTGGTCGAAGGGCGGCACCAGCGTCGCTCCCGTCTCGTCCACCAGCTTCCGCGCCACTTCCTCCCGCTTGCTCTCGCTCGGATGGAACGTCACCACCCGGGCCCCGTACCCCGCTGTGGCGTCGAGCTTGGCCTTGGGTGCGTTGTGCGGCATAACGATGGTGGCTGGGCAGCCGTAGAGCCTGGCCGAGAGCGCGACCGCCTGCGCGTGGTTGCCGCTCGAGAAGGCGACGATTCCCTTGGCCCGCGCTGCCGGGCCCATGGCGGTCAGCGCGTTGTATGCCCCGCGGAACTTGAACGCCCCCATCCGCTGCAGGTGCTCCCCCTTGAGGAAGAGCTCGGCCCCCACCAGCTCGTTGAGCTTGGTGGAGGTGAGCACTGGGGTCTTGTGGGCCACGCCGGCCAGGCGCGCACGCGCGGCCTGAACGTCGGCAAACGTCGGATGGGGCAGGGTCACGGAGTCACGGCAGAGTGGGCGATTCAGTTTCGAACCTTTAGGTGATCGCGGTCCGATGGCTTCGGGATTCTACGGGCGAACGGGTCTGTCGTCCAACCAATCGGGGCCGAGCAGGCGAAGCTCTCCAACGCCCATCTCCGAGAGAGCGGTAAGGACGCCAGGCGCCGATGGGGCGAGCGCAGGCAGGCTCGTTCGAAACGATCGCAGCACCAGGATCCGGATCCGTCGCCCCTGCAGGTTCTGCTGGTATCGAAGGCTCTGGTCGGCCGTGATGAACGCCGCGTACTCGGGCTCCATGGCATCCAGCAGCGGACCATCGTCCAAGTCCGACCACCGCCGTTGATGCACCGTGTCGACGCGATGGCCCGGCAGGAGCGCGGCATATGCGCGCGGGATGTTCGCGTCGAGCAGGACCCGCACGTCAGCTCAGGCGGCAGACGTGACGAGCGCGCGCTTGGCGAGCTCCAGCACCGCGACGGCGTGCTCGCGGGTCACGTCGGGAAAATCGTCGAGGAACTGGTCGAGCGGGTGCCCTGTCTCCAGGTAGTCGATCAGCGACTTGACCGGCACGCGCGTCCCGGCAAATACCGCGGTCCCACCCAATCGCTCGGGCGAACTCGTGATGAGGGGATCTGGCAGGCTCGGCATACGCAGTTGAATATACCCTCGGCTTTGCGACGGTGGAGTTGGCCTCACCCGATCTCGAACACCACCTTCCCCGCCTCC
>JANLSF010000519.1:0-2811 GCA_031362285.1 Gemmatimonadota bacterium
CGAGGCGGCCGAGTTCGCGGGCTCGGGAATCAGCGGCTTCCACATCGCGGTCGGCACGGGCGGGCCCGACGCCTTCCAGAGTTCGTACCGCTACCTGTCGCTGCACAACGGCTTCATCGCCAGTCACGGGCAGTGGTTCACGCGCATCGACAAGGCGTCCGACTTCGACGTGGCCAAGAAGAGCGGCCGGGCCGGGCTCGTGCTGGGACTGCAGAACTCCGAGCACTTCCGCACCGTGAAGGACGTGGACGAGTTCCACGCGCTCGGGCAGCGCGTGTCGCAGCTCACGTACAACACGCGCAACATGATCGGCAACGGCTCCACCGAGCGGCGCGACGAGGGGCTCTCGGATTTCGGCGTGGCGATCGTGGAGCGGATGAACGCGGTGGGGATGGCGGTGGACGTCTCGCATTGCGGCGACCGCACTTCGCTCGAGGCGCTCGAACTCTCGAAGCAGCCGGTGCTCGTCACGCACTCCAACGCCCGCGCCCTCGCCAGCGGCCATCCGCGCACCAAGCCCGACGAGGTGATCAAGGCGGTGGGGAAGGCGGGGAGCGTCATGGGGATCACCGGCGTGCGGATGTTCGTGAAGGGGAGCGAGCCCACCACGCTCGACAGCCTGCTCGACCACTTCGACCACGTGAGCAAGCTGATCGGTCCCGAGCACCTGGGGATCGGCAGCGACATCGCCCTCCACGGTTACGACGCGCTCCCCCCGGACCAGATCAAGCAGCTGCAGGCGTCGTACAAGAAGAGCTACGGCTTCCGTGAGAAGACCGACATCGAGGGGGTGGATCACCCCAAGCGGATGTACGACCTGACCGAGGGGCTGATCCGGCGGAAGTACACCGACGCGCAGATCGAGGGGATTCTCGGCGGCAACTTCAAGCGCGTGCTGGGGCAGATCTGGGGCGGGTAGCCGCGGGCGGTGGATGGCTGGCGGCCGCAGGCGGGAATCGCGCGTGGCGCGCGACGTAACCGAGGCTCGCGTGATTGACGGCGCGCGCGACGCGGGGCACCTTCTGCCCACCCCACATCGTCCGGAGCACCGCATGACCCGCCCGCTCGCTCGCCTCGTTCGCGGCACCGCCTTGGCCGCCGCCCTGTTGCCGGTTGTCGCGGGGGTGCGTGCCGTGCAGGCGCAAGGCGCCGTGGGCGAGATCAGGTTCGACGCCAACGCCTCGCCGCTCACGCTGCCGAACGGCGTGCACTTGGGCGAGGTCACCGGCATCGACCTCGACGCGCGACGCCACGTGTACGTCTTCACGCGCACCGGCGCGCGCAGCGCCGTGCACGACGGCGTGGCCTCGCAACTGTTCGAGTTCGGCCCCGACGGGAAGTTCATCCGCGAGATGGGGAAGGAGCTCTACGGCTTCGCCTTCGCCCACACGGTGCGCGTCGACCGCGCCGGCAACATCTGGACGTCGGACGAAGGCACCAACATGATCGTGAAGTTCTCGCCGGCGGGAAACGTCCTGCTCGTGCTCGGCCGACGCGACGAAGCGGTGGAGGAAGCCGCGCCGCACGTGCCGGGGGCACCGACCCCGCCGCCGCGCTGGGGCGGCTTCGCGCGCCCCACCGATGTCACCTGGGACCTGGCCGGCAACATCTTCGTGGCCGATGGCTACACCAACTCGCGCGTGGTCAAGGTGAGCCCCGACGGACGCTGGATCACCACGTGGGGGGAGCGCGGCACGGAGCCGGGGCAGTTCAACATCCTGCACACGATTGCCAGCGATGCGAAGGGGAACATCTACGTGGGCGACCGGACCAACCGGCGCATCCAGGTGTTCGACCCCTCGGGCAAGCTGCTGCGCGTGATGACCATCGACGTGCCGTACGCCAAGGAGCCCAACGTACTCTTTGGTGCGATGCCGCGCGCGGGCGCCAACCCGCTCGCCACGAGCGGCGCGCCGTGGGCCATCTGCATCACCCCCGGACCCACCCAGTACCTCTACAGCGCCGACGCCGTGCCGGGGCGCATCTACAAGCTCACCCTCGACGGCAAGGTGCTCGGCGTCATGGGCGAGGCCGGCAAGAAGGCGGGCGAGTTCGGCTGGGTCCACCAGATCGCCTGCCCGAGCGAGAACGAGCTGTGGGTGGGGGAGATCCTCAACTGGCGCGTGCAGAAGCTCACGCTGCGGCCGACCGCCGACCAGCGGTAGCGCGGCGCGCGACCACGTGACCCCAGGACCGGACTGACGAAACCGGGCGCCGAAGCCCCGTTCAGCTGATCCCGCGCGCGATGCCGAACGCCGCCGCGGCCGCCAGCCCGCCGATGACGCTCGTCTGCAGCCCGCTCCGCACCATCGGCACGCCCGTCACGCGCCCCTTGATCGCGCCGAACAGCGCGAGGGCCGCGATGGTCACCGCGACCGACCACCTGAGCGCCTGCTGCGCGTCGGACATGACGATGTACGCGCTGAGCGGAATCAGCCCGCCCACGATGTACGCCCCCGAGATCGTGAGCGCGCTCTTCCACGCCCGGCTCGGGTCCGGTTCCTCGAGGCCCAGCTCGAAGCGCATCATGAACGCCACCCAGTCGGCCGGGCGCCGGCGCAGCGAGTTCACCACGGTCTCCGACTCCTCGTCGCTCAGGCCGTAGGTGCGGAACACGTCGCGCACCTCCTGGGCCTCGTCGTCGGGCCTCGTCACGATCTCCGCCTTCTCGCGCGACAGCTCGTGGGCGTAGTGCTCGGCGTCGCCGCGCGCGGCGAGGAAGCCCCCCAGTCCCATCGCGATCGAACCGGCGGCGATCTCGGCCAGTCCGGCCGTCACGATCAGGTGCGTCTGCGAAATGGCGCCGGTGAG
>JANLSF010000531.1:0-16071 GCA_031362285.1 Gemmatimonadota bacterium
CGTCGCCCGTGACGGCCACCCGCCCTGCTGCGCGACGGCGATCACGAGCAGGATGAGCGTGCCCACCAGCAGGCGCGAGGCGTTGAACGCGAGCGGCGGGAACTGGCGCGCCCCGAGCTTCATGGCCGCGAAGTTCGCCCCCCACGCCACCGCCATGAACACCAGCGACGCATCGGTCCAGGAGGGTCCGGCGCGCGACGCAACGGGGACGATGGTGGTCTCGAGCGGGGCGACCGATGTCATGGTTCCAATCTAGCGCCCGCGCTAGCTTCGTCCCATGCACATCGCCTTTGCCCTCTTCGCCGACGCGGCCAACCTCTCGCAGGAGGGCAAGCTCAACATCCTCGGCGTGTTCGACACGCTGCACGTGGGCGCGTTGCCCACCCTGCATCCGCGCGCGACCCTCGTGGTTCGCGTGAAGGGAACGACCGCCGATGTCGGCACGCACGTGCTCGGCATGTCGTGGATCAACCCGTCGGGGCAGGAACTGTGGGGCTCGCAGGGCGAGCTGGGCGTGGGGACGCCGCCGCCCGGCACCATCGAACTCGATTTTCCGCTCGTCGCCGCGCTCGACCTGCCGATCGACCAGACGGGCACCTTCACCATGCGCCTCTCGATCGATGGCGACTCGGTGGCCGACGTGCCGCTCGTCGTGCGCGCCGCCGCCAGCGCGAGCGCCCCGCGAGGCGGGCCGCAGTTGATGTCCTAGGGGCGTCCCGCGGTCGACGGCGCGTCGGCCAGCCCGGGAATGCCGTCGCGCCCCTTCGCGGCGCGCACGGCCCGCTCGATCGCCACCGCCAGCGCCCGCGCCGCCAGCGCCTCCACGCCGAGCGCCGCGCCGGTGGGCCCGGTGAGCGGGCAGAGGGCGAAGATCACGTCGCCGTCGAACGCCGTTCCCACCGGGGTGATGCGCTGGTAGTACGCGGCCGAGGCCGCCCGCGCCACCTGCGTGAGGGCCACCTTGTCCATCGCCACGTTGACCATCACCACCGAAATCGTGGTGTTGCGCCCCTGGGTATCGCTGAAGCGCCGCGGGCCTCCCGGCAAGGTCAGCCAGCGGATCGTGTCGGCGAAGCCGCCCTCGCTGCGCGCCCCGGCGATGATCTGCCCGTCCGCGCCGCGCACGTCGCCGAAGGCATTCACCACCGACACGGCGCCGGCCACGAGGCCCCCCGCCCGCTCCACCGCGCACCCCACGCCTCCCTTCATCGCGCGCTCGATGCCGCCCCCCTTCCCCACCGTGGCGCCGGTGCCGGCCCCGACGCTTCCCTCGGCGACCCCGGTCACGGTGGCGTCGCGGCAGGCGGCGTAGGCCATGGCGGGCGTCGGCCGCGAGCCGAACTGTCCGCACGGCGTGAGGTCGTAGATCACGGCCGCGGGCACGATCGGCACGACGCCAGGTCCGGCCGGGAAGCCGCGTCCGTCCTCCTCCATCCACTGCATCACGCCGGCGGCGGCGTCGAGGCCGTACGCCGAGCCACCCGAGAGGAGGATCGCATCCACCCGGTCGACGAGGTGCTCGGGAGCGAGCACATGCAGCTCGCGCGTCCCGCTGGCGCGACCGATCACGTGGGCCGCGCCCCGCCGCGGGCCGTCGAGCCCGCGCACCACCGTGAGCCCCGTCCCACCCGCCTCGTCCGTCGCGTGGCCGACCGCAATCCCCAGCCCCCCGAAGTCCACGTCGCTCACGCGGGGCGTCCCCCGGCCTTGGCCGCGCACGTCGTGCAGCGTTCGACGCCCTTCAGCGAGCAATGCACGCAGATGAAGGTGCCGCAATCGGTGCACATGCGCCCCTCGGACGCGCGTTGGTCGCGCCCGCAGGCGCGGCAGGTCATGGTGTCCCCTTCATTGCTTGCCGTCATCGTGCGATCCTCGGTCGGCGGGGCGCGCCTAGCGCGCGCGGGAGGTGAGGCCGTAGGCCTTGATCTTCTTGATGAGCGTGGCGCGCGAGATGTCGAGTTCGCGCGCCGCGTGCGTGCGGTTGGCATCGTGCGCGGAGAGGGTGCGCTCGATGTGGGCGCGTTCCACTTCCGCCAGGCTGCGTGGCACGTGGTGCTCCACCCCGCGCCCGCTCGCGTCGCGCACGTCGGGCGGCAGGAGCGGCACGTCGATCGCGGGCCGGCCGCGCCCCATGATCATGGCGCGCTCCAGCACGTTCCGCAGTTCGCGGATGTTGCCGGGCCAGCTGTACCGGAGGAGCTTCTCGAGGGCCTCGTCGGTCAGCCCGTGCGGCGCGTCGGTCATCGGCGCGGCCAGCCCATCGAGCAGGTGACCGATCAATCCCACGAGGTCTTCGCGCGCCCGGGCGCGGAGTGGCGGGAGGTGCACCGGCATCACGCTCAGGCGGTAGTACAGGTCCTCGCGGAACCGTCCGGCCGTCACCTCGTGCACGAGGTCCTTGTTCGTGGCGACGATCAGCCGCACGTTGGCGGTGATCTCCTGCGTCCCTCCCAGCCGGCGGAAGCTCTTCCCCTCGAGGATGCGCAGCAGCTTGGGCTGCAGGTGCGCGTCGAGGTCGCTCACCCCGTCGAGGAACAGGGTGCCGCCTTCCGCCACCTCGAGCAACCCCGCCTTCGCCTCGCGGGAATCGCCGCTCGCGCCGCGCTCGTGGCCGAAGAGCTCCGAGTCGAGCGAACTCGCCGTGAGCGCGGCACAGTTGACCTCGATGAACGGGCGCGCGGCCCGCGGGCTCGAGTGGTGGATCTGCTCGGCCACCATCCCCTTCCCCGACCCGCTCTCGCCGATGAGGAGCACCGTGGTCCGGTCGCTCGAGGCGAGCAGGGTGATCTGGTCGGACAGTTCGCGCATCGCCGGCGACGACCCGAGGAGCGATTGCGTGTCGCCCTGTCGCCGGCCGGCCATCACCGCGTTCAGCTGTCGCAGTTGCACCTTCTCCACCGCGCGCTCCACCACCACCGCGAGGTGCTGCAGGTCCACCGGCTTGGTGAGGAAGTTCTCGGCGCCGTTCTGCATGGCCTGCACGGCCAGCTGCACGTCGCCGTAGGCCGTGATCATGATGATCACCGCCCCGAGCTCCCGGATGCGCGACAGCACGTCGAAGCCCGTCATGTCGGGGAGCCGCAGGTCGAGCAGGACGATGTCGGGACGCAGTCGCTTGGCGGCGTCGATCCCTTCCTGCCCCGAGTGGGCGCGCGTCACGGAGTGCCGCCCCGTGCGCTCGAAGAAGGTGGCGAAGGCCGAGGTGATCGCCACCTCGTCGTCGATGATCAGCAGATTGGCCATCAGTGCATGGCTCCGGAGCGGAGCGCCGCGAGCAGCGCATCGTGGGTGAGGGGCTGTCGGAGGCTGGACCGCCCCGTACTCCGAACCCAGTCGGCCTCGCCCACGTCGGGGTCGGCCACGAAGATGACCCGCTCGGCCACACGCGGCGCCTGGGCCACCAGGCGGGCGTAGAACCGGGTCGGTGACATGTCGTTCACGCGCATGTCGAGCAGCACCGCGTCCCACCGGCGTTCGCCGGCCCGCCGCAGCCCGAGCTCCCCCGAGGGCGCGATCGCGACGTCATGGCCGTCGTCCTCGAGCAACCGGACCCGGTCGGTGACGACCCGGTCGCCGCTCACCACCAGCACCGCGCGCCGCAGGCTCGGGATCTCCACCGGGGCCTCCACGCTCGGACCGACGAGGGGCAGCTCGACGATGAACGTCGCGCCCGCGCCGGGTGCCGACTCCACGCGGATCCGGCCGCCATGCTCCCGCACGATCCCGTCGGAGAGCGAGAGGCCGAGCCCCGTGCCCTGTCCCACCGGCTTGGTGGTGAAGAACGGGTTGAAGATCCGGTCGCGCTGGTCGTCCGGAATCCCGGGGCCGTTGTCGCCGATCGAGACGAGGATCATCGCGCCGGCCCGCGCCGTGCGGACCTGCACGCGCTTCCCCCCCGCGTTCTGCAGCACGGCGTGCTCGGCGTTGGTGAGCAGGTTGAGGAACACCTGCTGCATCTGCGTCGTGTCGGCCCACGTCGGCGGCAGGCCGTCGTCGAGCTGCGCATCGAGCTGCACCTGCGCCGTCTGCATGGCGTAGCGCCGGAGGGCCAGCGTGTCCCGCAACACCTGGTTGATGTTCACCGACGAGCGCTCCGGCGGGTGCTGGCGCGCGAACGTGAGCAGGTTGTTCACGATCTTCGCCGCGCGCCGTCCCTCGTTCGCGATCGTCTCGGCCGCCTGTTGCTGGTCCTCGGTCAATGACCCCGCGAGCAGGAGCTGGGAGAAGGCCATCACGCCGGCGAGCGGGTTGTTCAGTTCGTGGGCCACGCCGCTGACCAACTGCCCGATCGCGGCGAGCTTCTCCTGCTGCAGCACCTGCTGGAGCAGCACCTTCTCGTCCGACACGTCGCGGACGACCGCGAGCCCGCCGGTGATCCGGTCCCCTTCGGCGATCGGCGAGGCGAGGATGGACGCCGTGCGCGCCTCGCCGTCGGGACCGGTGAAGCGGAACTCCGCGCGCCCCCGATGGCCCCGCAACGTCTCGGCGAACACCGTCCACAGCTTGTCGCGGTCGGGCGAGTCCTGCATCGCGGTGGTGAAGTGGCGCCCGAGCAGCAGGTCGCGCGACTTGCCGCTGGCCACCTCGAGCGCCTTGTTCACCGACGTGAAGTTCCCCTCCTCGTCGACGGTGAAGATCGCGTCGCTGGCCGACTCCACCAGCCGCGTGTATCGGTCCTCCGAGCGCGCGAGCGCCTGGGCGCGCGCCCGTTCGTCCGTCACGTCGCGCGCGATGCCGAGGATGCCGATCACGTCGCGCCCCTGCCGGATCGGCGAATTGGTCACCGAGAGCAGCCGTTCCTCGCCCGAGGGGCGTCGCAGGAGGCAGTCGTAGCGGCGCGCCTCGCCCCGGAGTGCCGCGGCGAAATGGACCTTCGCCTCCTCCGCATCGCGGGGCGCGAGGAAGAGCAGCAGGTTCCGCCCCAGCACCTCGTGCGGCTCGAGGGCCACGGCGCGGCACGTGGCGTCGTTGGCCGACGTGATCCCCCCGGCCGGGTCGATCGTGAAGATCAGGTCCGTGGCCGTCTCGAACAGGTTGCGGTAGCGGGCCTCCGAGAGCAGCACCGCGTCGCGCGCGCGCCGTTCGTCGGTCACGTCGCGCATCGAGGCCACGATGCCCGTCACCCGCTCCACGTCGCGCAGCGGCGCCGTCGCCACGCTCACCAGGCGCTGGTCGCCGCCGGGACGCTGGATCACCGTCTCGTACCGCTGCGGGCGGCCGGCGAACGCCATCTGCTCGTGGTCGCGCACCCGTTCCTGCTGGCCGGGCGCCAGCAGGTCGTCGACGAGGGTGCCGGGCAACGCCCCGTCGCGCGCGAACAGGGTGACCGCCGCCGGGTTGGCAAAGGCGATCCGCCGCTGCAGGTCGGTGATCACGATCGCGTCGCCCGACGTCTCCACCACCAACCGGTGGCGCTCGGCCAGCGCGTGCAGTTCGGTGACGTCGTCGAACGTCATCACCGCCCCGCCATTCGGGTGCGGCGAGGCCTCCACCTCGTACACGCGCTGCCGCCGGGCGGAGCGCACCGTCGAGCGCGCCGTGGCGCCATCGCGCAGCGCGCGCATCTCCGGGCTGTCGTCGCCGGGGCCCGGCTCGTGCAGCACCGCCTCGGCGAACCGCTGCCCGAGCAGCGTCTGCTCCCGATCCACCCCCGCGAGGGCCAGCGCACGCGCGTTGAACCGCGTGATCCGTCCATCCTCGTCGAGCACGAGCAACCCGCCCGGGATCGCATCGAATGCCACCTTCCACTCCTGCGTCGCGGCGGCGACTTCCTCGAACAACCGCGCATTGACGATCGCCACCGCCACCTGGTCGGCGAGGCGCTGCAGCACCCGCGCGTCCTCGTCGGTGAAGTCCTCCGCGCGATTGCTCACCGAGAGCAACCCCAGCGTCTCGCGCCCCGTGATCAGCGGGACGTTCACGACCTTGGTGATGTTGCCCACGCGCTGCGTGGGCCTGTGGACGCGCGGTTCGGCGAGCACGTCGTTCGAAATCCGGTACTGCCCCGTGCGCAGCACCTCGCCCGACAGCGTGCCCTCGCTCGGCACGTTCATGCCCACGGTCAGCGTGGCACTCCCCACCGCCGCCACCACGCGCGCGTAGGCGTCCTCGCGCAGCGCGATCGCCGCCCCCTCGGCCCGCAACAGCGCCACCGCGTGCCGCAGGATGAGCCGCAGCACCTCGCCCAGCCGCAGCGACTCGCTCACGGCCCGCGCCACCTCGGACAACGCCTCGGTCTGCCGCCGTTCCCGCTCCGACTCCGCGTACAGCCGCGCGTTGATCAGCGCCCACGCCGCCTGCGACCCGAGGTTGGCCAGCACTTCCTCGTCGTCGGCCGCGAAGCGGGTCGAGTCGGAGGTCCACGCCACCAGCACCCCCACCAGCCGCGATCCGCTGCGCATCGGCGCGGCGATCAGCGTGCCGCCGCGCTCGTCGTCGGGCACGCTGTCCCCCGGCGCGAGGAGCAGGTTCTGCGAGGGATCGCCGATCACGGCCCGCATCGCCCGGCCCGACCGGGCCACGTCGACGACCACGCTGGGGGTCAGCGGCATGACCTCGCGCGGTGCCTCACGCCCCCGCACGAGCCGGAACAGGGTGTGCAGTTCGTTGCGCTCGAGGTCGGGGTGCGCCACCAGCACGCCTTCCGCCCCCAGCAGCCGCGTCACCTGCCGCGCGATCTCCCGCCGCAACTCGCCTTCGTCGAGCGTCCGCCCGAGCAGCTGGGCCACGTCCTGCAGTCGCTGCAAGCGGTTCGCCCGCAGCGCCGCGGCGTCGGCCAATTGCGAGCGCGACAGCATGGCCGCGAGCTGTCGCGTGGCGAGCCGCGTCCGCGGATCCGCGGGGCCGGCCGCCGGGAGGGTCCAGAGCGCGCCCAGCACGGCCTCGTTCAGCCCCTCGATCGGGTGCGCCTGCATGCCCATGACCGGCGGTTCGTCGCGTAGCGCCGCGTTTCGAGCCGCCGTCTCCCGGTCCGGCGCCACCCCCGAGAGCGCGACCACCGCCCCGGCCGACGGCACGTACGAGATTGCGACGCTCGAGAAGCCCGCGTGGCGGAGCGCCGCCGCACACTCCGTCAGTCGCTCGTCCACCGTCGGCGCCAACTCCGCGGCCAGCAGCGCGTCATGCAAGGCGAGCAGGTCACGCTGCGCGTCGCTGACCACCGGTGCGTCTTTCGGAGTGCGGCTGCCGCGGGTCGACATGTCGCAGAATGTAAAGTTTTGCGACACCGTATGCTATCACGCCGTTGGCGCCAACTGTCACATCACGGGTTCCAGGACGAAGGCCCCGGCCGGTTCGACCCGTACGCGGAGCGGCCCGATGCCCAGCAACTCCCCGTCGGCCTGCGCGAATTGCGCTGGGGTCGCCACCACGTCGAACGTCGCACCCTGCACGAAGAACAGCGACGGATCCGGCCGAAAGTCGCCGCGATACAACTTCCACATGATACGCACCGCGTCGCCCGGGGTGCGCGGCGTGTACATGCACAGGTCGAGCCGTCCGTCGTCGTTCCGGATGCCGGGGCCGAACGTCACCCGCCCGCCCAGGACATCCGGCTGGTTGGCCACGTACACCGCCGACGCCTGACGCTCGTACACGGTCCCGTCGACCACGGCGCGAACATCGAACAACCGAGCCCGCAGCTCGGCCCGCGTCGCCGCCAGCATGTACGCCGGCATGCCCAGCATCCGCTTGAGCACCGGCGGCGTGTCGGCGACCATCGTCGCATCGACGCCGATGCCGGCCGAATAGGCGTAGGCGCGACCCGTTGGAAGCCGGCCGAGGTCCATGTGGCGCGTCGTGCCCGCGACGAGGGCCCGCACGGCGCGGTCGATGTCGAGCGGGATCCGCAGGTAGCGCGCCAGGAGGTTCCCCGTCCCCCCGGGCAGGATCCCCACGGGCACGCCGCGCCCGGCCAGCGCCCCGATCACCTCGGTGGCCGTCCCGTCGCCGCCCAGGGTGAACACGGCGTCGTACGACGACGCCAGCCGCGAGGCGATCTCCCCTCCGTGCCCCGGCGCCTCGGTGAGCACGGCGTCGCACTCGGCCCCCACGGCACGGAACGCCGCGATGGCGTGCGCGTGAAACCGGGCGCCGCGGCGCGAGGCCGGGTTCGACACCAGCAGCACGCGCCTCAGAAGCGCCATACGCCCGTGAAATCGAAGCCGAGTTGTGGCGGGGTCGACGCGAAGCCGCGCACGTTCGTCTGGCCGCACAGGAGTCCGGCGGTGCTGGGTTCCACGCTCGCCGACAACGCATACGTGCTGTTCACGCGGTACTCCACGCGCAGGCCGAGCAGGTCCGTGATGGAGAACGTCTGGTTCTGCGCGGCGAGCGGGCACAGCCCGACGTTGCCGCTCAGGTAGGTGCGATCGGTGAGCTGGATGCCGCCCCCCACGCGCGTGTTGGCCAGCAGCTGGCCGGTCACGTCGCGATTCCCCGTCTGCGCGCCGCCCCGGTCGAGCCCCGCCGTCTGGATCGAGACGACGTCGAACAGCCCGAGCCCGCTCAGCTTGTCGGACAGCGCACTCCCCACCGTGGTGATGAGCGCATTGGCCGCGGTGTTCCCCACGCCGTTCTGCTGCGTCGGGTCGCCCACGCCGAGCGCCGGCCCGCCCGTCACGAGGTACGAGATCAGGTCGGATTGCGACAGCCGGGCGTCGTCGGCGCTCTCGAAGTCGAGCGTCGGCTGCTCGAGCGTCCCGGCGATCTTCGCCCGGATCTTCCGGTCCTGCTGCACGAGGGTGGAGTTGAACTTGCGCACGGTGTGCACGGCCGCGATCTCGAGCGTCGGGTTCACGCGCGGATCGTCGGCGAAGAAGCGGATGCTCCCCCGCTCCACGTCGAACGTGCGCTGCACGATCTCGCCGATGTTGAGCCGGTAGGTGCCGCGCTTCACCAGCAGCGTGCCGTCGAGGGTGTAGTCGGCCTGCGCCGAGTCGAAGCCGACGATCGACCGACGCCGCGTCACGCGCACGCCGCCGTCGAGGTTGATGTTCGCCTCGCTCGAGCGCAGCCAGACGTCGGCGCCCATGTCCACCCGCACGTCACGCAGCGTCAGCGTGTTCAGGAAGCCCGTGGTGGCGGCCGGCAGCGGACCGCGCCGTCCCACCCCGAGCGCGCTGTCCGAGACGCGATACAGGGCCGGGTCATCGAGCGACACGATCCGCTTCTGCGCGAGGTCGCGGATGTAGATGGCGCCGCGATCGACGACGAGGCGCCCGTCCAGCACGGCCGCGTCGAGCGGCCCGGCGAGCCCCAGGTCCCCCGACACGTCCACGTCGGCCACGCCGGGCTGGTCGATCACGTTGAAGTTGCCGGCCTTGAGTCGCAGGCCGAACACGGGGTTCCGCAGGTCACCGAAGCCGATGCCGCCGGAGAGCGCCAGGGTGCCGGTGCGTCGCCCACCCTTGAGTCGCGTCTGCACGCTGCGGGCATCGAGCCGCTGCACGGCGAGCGAGTCGCCGATGAACCGCGTGTCCGCCTGCAGCGCCTCGATCGTGACCCGTCCCAGCCCGGCCAGGCGCGCCGACCCGTCCTGGACGCGGGCAAAGCCGTTCACGCGCGGACGGCTCCAGGTGCCGCCGAGTGCGAGGTCCACGTCGAGGCGGCCACTCGCATCCGTGATCGCCCCCGTGAACGCCTCCACCAGCGAGAGGTCGGCCTGCACCGAGCGCAGCCGGCCGACCAGCGAGTCGTCGGGGAGCCGCTGCGCCACCGGCTCGAGCGCGAGGTCGATCGGGAGTCGCGCGTTCCCCGAGAGCACGACCACCGAGTCGCGCCCGAGGGTGATCGTGGCGGCGAGCGCGCGCTCGGCATACCGCCCCGCCACGCTCAACTGGCCGAGCGGCCCCGGCCCGAGTCGTGCCCCGCGCACCTCCGCGTCGAGCGTCATCGTCGGCTCCGCGCGCGCGCCCTGCACGCGGGCGCGCAGCCGTCCCGTGCCGCGGGCACGCCCATCGACCCCGGCCAGCGCGGCGAGGTCCTCGATGGGCAGCGAGTCGGCGTCGAGGCGGAAGTCGGACGTCGCGCCGGCGTGCGCGAGGCGACCGCCCACGCGCACCCAGCCGGTCCGGGATCCGCGCAGCTCCAGGGTGTCGAGCACGAACGCGTCGGTCCCGTTCACGAGGGCCACGGGCTGCATCAGCCGCCACCGGTTGTCCGCCGACCCCACCGTGAGCGAGTCGAGGACCCAGCGGGCGGTGTCGCCCAGGTGGTCGATCCGCGCGCGCACGCGGGCATCGGTGCCGGTGCGGAAGTTCGCCGCCAGCGTCAGGTCGGCGTGGCCGAGGTCGCGGGCATCGGCGTCCACCGTCACGCGCTGCGCCGAGATGGCCGCGACGTGCACGGTGTCGAGCGCGACGTGCAACCGCATCCCCTGACGCGACGACAGGTCGTTCGCCTCGAGCGAGGCCCGCAGCACGCGCACGGTGCTCCCCTGCCAGAGCAGCTGCCGGCCATCGAGCGTCGCGCGAACGCCAAGCGAGTCGAGGCGTCCCGCCAACTGCGCGTCGAGGGCCAGCGAGCCGCCCAGGGAGTCGAGCGCCGGGTCGACCCGGGCCCCCTCGACCACCGGGTTGAGCAGGCGACGGAATCCGCCGAGCGAGTCGGCGAATGCCAGCACCCGCAGCGAGTCGCGACGCCCCGGCGCGAGGCCGATCCCGCCGCCGGCCGAGACCGTCAGCGCGGAGCCCTCGGCGCGCAGCGTGTCGAGCCGCAGGTGACCGTCCGCCACCGCCAGGCTCGCGCGCAGGCTGTAGAGGCGGCTTCCTTCCACGAGCCCGCGCCCGGCCTCGACGGTCGCCGCGCCCGACAGGTTCGCGAGCGAGTCGCCCTCGATGTCCGCCACGAACGAGCCGAACAGCGACGTCGACGGTGCCGCGCGCTGCTCCGTGATCGCGCGCAGGTCGAGCGCCTCGAAGGTGCCGCGTCCGTGGAAGGCGAAACCGGGCGGGTACGCGTCCACCGTGCCGGCGAAGGCGATCGTCCCGGCGGGGCCGGTCAGCCCCTCGCTCGACTCCATCTCGAGCGCCTCGGCCGTGCCGCGCGTGGTGAGCGGCCCCCGCACGTTGCCGCGGAGGGGAAGCTTGGGATAGCTGCGCGCGATCGTCGTGAGCGCGAGCTGCTGGAAGCGCAGGTCGAGCTCGTACCGGTTGTCGCCGTCGTCCGGGAGGGTGATGCGCCCGCTGCCCGTCGCCACCGTCGTGTCGCCGTCGCCATCGGCGTGCACGAGCGTCGACCGCGAGAAGCGCAGGTCCGTCCACACGGAGTCGAGGATCAGGTGACCCCGGAACTCCCCGGCGAGGGTGGGGAAGTCGGGATTGAGGCGCTGGGCCGTGCGCAGGTCGAACGTGCGCACGTCGAGGTCGAAGGCGTGGAACGTGGTGAAGGCGGGATAGAGGATGTCGAGCTCGCCCCGTCCCACGAACTGCGACACGGCCCCCGGCACCCCCGCGTCGGCGAAGGTGAGCCGCATCTCGTCCACCTGCCAGTGGTTCACCGGACCACCACTCGCCTTCACCGTGCCCGTGAGGTCGCCCTGCCAGTCGTAGGGGAAGGGGCCCGCGTTGAACCGGCGCAGGAGGTCGAAGTTGGCGGGCGCGAGCGTGAGGTTGACGTTGGAGAAGCCGAGCACCGCCTCGCCGCTCGTGAAGGTCATGCTCCCCATCACGCGCGAGCGCAGCGAGCGCGCGTCGAGGCCGGTGAGCACGTACTCCATGGCGTCGAGGTTGCCGCGCTTGTTGTGGACGGCGACGCGCACCTTCCCGCCCCCCGTCTCGGGAATGCTCGGGTCGATCCACGCGAAGTCGGCGAGGCCGGCCGAGTCGGAGACGAAGGCGAGGTCCCATCGCATGGGGATGCCGCCGCCCCACCACACCTTGCCACCGCCACGGGCCACGGTGTGCGGCAGCTCCAGCCGGTCGAACGCCACCCAGAGCGAGTCGTCGTTCTTCCGCACGAGGCCGTGCGCGTTCTTCACCGTGAACGGGGGGTCCGACTCGGCGATGTCGAGGCGCCGCACGACGAACTGCTGGCCCACCGAGTCGGGGAGCACGAGGCGCATCCGCCCCGTCCACACCTGCGCGCCCGTCCACTGGCGCGTCTTCATGTAGCCCTCGGAGTCGGCCCGGATCTCCACGTCCTTGCGCGCGAGGGCGTGGCGAATGGCGCTGTCGCGACGCACCCCCGACAGCGAGTCGTCGGGATGCCACGGCTGGATGAGCAGCACGTGCCCGTCCCGCAGCGTCATCGAGTCGATCACCACGTAGTCGCCGAACTCGCGCCCGCGCGGGGTGAGCCGCGGCCTCGGCTTCGTGTCCGGCGGGAAGATCTTGCGCCAGTTCCAGTCGGCGTCGCCATGCTCCTTGATCCGGATGTACGGCCGCGACAGCTCCACCGTCTTGAGCACGATCTTCCGGTCGATCAGGTCGCGCACGTCGTAGGTCACGTGGATCGGGCCCGAACGCACGAACACCGAGTCGAGCCGGTCGCGCAGTTCCAGCGAGTCGAGCGTCACGTCGCCCAGCAACGTGCCCCCGATGCGACCCACGAAGATGGTCCCCTGCACCGCGCCCTCGAGCTGCGTCATCACCAGCTCGCGCACCCAGTCGCGCCCGACCTGCGTGCTCGTCACCACGTAGCCCCCGAGTCCCACCGCGCCGAACAACGCGCCGATGGCGAAGGTGGCCGACAGCAGCACGAGGCGACGGAGGCGCATGCGGGGCATGCTAGAAGGCCTGCCCGATGGAGATCGACGGCGTGAGCCGCGACCAGAAGTCGCCCGGCGGCAGCGGCCGGTACGTGGCCGGGCAGGCCAGCGACCCGGTCGGCGTGCCACCGGGAATGGCGTTCCCGGGGCTCACGCAGAAGAGCTGCCCGCCCTGCGCCAGCGGCGTGTCGTAGTAGGCCGGCCCGGCGTCGCGCTGGTAGCCATTGTAGCCGAGGTCGAAGCGGAAGGCGCCGAACGCGGTCAGCACGCGCAGCCCCACGCCCGGCGTCCACCGCAGGTCCGACGACTGGAAGCCGGTCCCCGAGCCGCTCCGGTTCCACACGCGCCCCACGTCGGTGAACGCGGAGAGCTGCATCAGCCGGCTGAACAGCGGGCTGCGCACGCGGTACTCAAGGTTCCCCACGAGCATCGTGTTGCCCCCCACCGGCACCACGATTTCGCGCGTCGTCCCGGGCGTGGCCTGGTAGGTGACGGCACCACCGTTCGTGAGCGTGTCGTAGCTCAGCGTGCGGTAGACCGCGGGGCCGAGCTCGTTGGGACGGTACCCGCGCACCGTGGTGGGGCCACCGGCAAAGAGCCGTTCCTGGATGGGCACGAACTGCTCATCGGCGCCGGGGGCGAGGCTCCGCGTGTCGAAGATCACGCCGGCCCGCACGCGGGCCGCCAGCACCCCGGTCTCGCCCACGCGCACGAACGCCGACAGGTCGGCCACCAGCTTGTTGAAGCGGATGCTCGTCTCCGACCCGATGGTCGGCGACGCGTGCCGGAACTCGAGGCGCGCCGTCGCGCCGCGGCTCGGACTGACGATCGCGTCGGCCCACTCGCGCACCGCGGTCAGGCTGAACACGGCCACGCGCTGCTGGCGCTGGGCATTGGCGATGTCGGCCGCCTGGCACAGCTGGTTCACGACGCAGAAGAACGCCGGCGAGGCCACCGTGCTCCCGAACTCCAGCGAGTACCCCAGCGACAGTGGCACCCCCCAGAGCGACAGCGGGCTCACCGAGATGTTGAGGCCGATCGGCGTGATCCGGCGGTACGCGTTGTATTCCGAGCGCTGCTCCGAGTACACCGTGAGGACCGGCACCGTGCGCAGCCCGAACAGCACCGGCTGCCGGAACGAGACGCCGAGGTAGTAGTTCACGGTATCGCCGTACTGGTCGGCATACGCGTCGGGACTGCACACCCGGTCGGCGCCGGAGAAGCGCGTGGGCGCGCCCACGCCGATGCGCGACAGCCTCCCGGTGAGCTCCACGCGCCGGGCCGCCCCGAGGAAGCTGTAGTCGGTCAACGAGCCCTGCATGCGGAAGCAGTCGATCGTGCCCCAGCCGAAGCCCAGCGAGGCCGCGTACCGTTCCGCCTCCGACGCCCTGACCACCACGCGCGCCGAGCTGTCCGTGCCGGCGCCCGCCGTGGAATCGAGCTCCACGCGCACCTGGCGGAACGACTCGGTGGCGTACAGCCGGCGCTGCCCCGCCACGAGGTCGCGTTCCACGTACAGGTCGCCGGGCGCGACACCGAAGATGTTGCGCACGTCATCCGGCGCGGTCCGCGCGGGGCGCCCGCGATCGCCCTCGAGCTCCACCGCCACCTCGCGCACGGTGGTGCGCGGGCCCGGCACCACGGCCAGTTCCACCGTGGCAGCGTGCCGCGCGCGGTTCACCTCGTAGTTGCGCAGCACGTCGGCCCGCGGGTACCCGAGGTTGCGCAGGCGCCGCTGCATCGAGTCCCGCGCGGCGTTGATCGCGCCCTCGTCGAAGATCCCCCCGCGCAGGACGGGCAGGTCATCGGCGAGCCGGCCGCCGCCGGGAAGGCCCGAGATCCCGATCACGCTCATCGACGTCACGCGGATCGGCGTGCCCTCGGCCACGAGGAACCGGATCTCCACGTTCCGGCCATCCCGGCGCACGAGGGTGTCCACCGTCGCCTGCGGAAAGCCGTGCGTGCGATAGTAGAACTGCAGCCGCAACACGTCGCCGGCGAACTGACGCGGGTCGAGACACCGCTCGGTGGCCAGCAGGCGAAGCACGGGCACGCGCGCCACCCAGCTCATGGGCGCGGTCACGATCCGCCCCACCAGCTCCTCGTCGGCAATCGTGTTGTTCCCCGAAAAGGTCACCTTCTGCACCCGATCACTTGCCGCCTCGCACGCGGTCGCTTCCTGTGCGCGCAGCACGCGCGGCGGCGCCAGCACCAGCAGGCCACTGCCGAACCCCAACGCCGCAACTCGCGCACGCCACTGCGTGCAGGGGCGGCGCCCGGCTCGGCGCAGTGGAAGCTCGCTCGGCATCCCGTGGGGGTGCGGGTGGGGACCAGGGGGAACGTCGCGCGCGTTCCTATGTGAGTGCGTGCGTCGCGAAATTGACGCCCCCGCGGTCGGGGCGTAACTTTTCGCGCGTAAGCTGTTACCGCCAAGAAAGATACGCAGTTCCGTGGGCGCGCGTCTTCGTCCGCCCGGACTCCCATCTGGATCGGGGCCTCATGCACTGGACCGACTATGAACAGGAGACCGCGCGGACGCGGAATCCGGCCCTCACCGAGCGGGACCGCCACCTCGATGCCGCCAGCGGCCTCGCCGAGGAAGCGGGCGAGGTGCTGGGACTCGTGCGGAAGCACCTGATGCAGGGGAAGCCCCTCGACCGGGCGGCCCTCACCCTGGAACTCGGCGACGTGCTCTGGTGCCTCTCGGCCGTGGCCGCCGATCATGGCATTCCGCTGGAGGAGATCGTGACCGGCAACGTGGCCAAGCTCCGGGCTCGGCATCCGGGTGGTTTCTCGGCCGGCTGACCGCCGAAGGTGGATTCAAACCCTCCGCCGGACCACGATGTCGCATCGGTAACCGCCAACCCCTCGAGACGCCCTGATGCGCCCGTTCCTCCTCCTGACCGCCGCCCTTGTCCTTGCCGCCCGCCCCGCCTCCGCGCAGGAGGTGCTCGGTCGCAAGGACCGCACGTTCAGCCTCTCGGAGAAGGTGAGTGACGGCGCCACCATCCGGATCTTCGCGGCGATCGGCGACATCGCGATCACCGAGGGATCCGGCAGCACCGTCGAGTACAAGGCGGAGAAGGACATGGACCGCGGCGATCTCGAGGAATTCGGCTTCGTGGTGCTGCGTGGCCGTGAGGGGTTGACGATCTGCGCCGTCAGCACCACCAATGACGAATGCGACTCCGACGGCGTGCACCGCTCCGGCGGATCGGGCGACCGATGGCGGAAGTGGCGCGACCGCGGCCGGGTGACGATCACGGTGCAGGTGCCGCGCGGCACCAAGCTCGTGGCCTCCTCGGGGAACGGGCGCATGTCGGTCGCGGCCGGGGTCACCGACGCGCACATCTCGAGCGGCAACG
>JANLSF010000540.1:0-2023 GCA_031362285.1 Gemmatimonadota bacterium
CCCCGAGGCGCACGGTGGTGGTGTCGGGACCGTAGCTCTGGACCTCGTAGAAGCGGCCGGTGGCGTTGTGCGCATGGGCCGCGAAGAACATGTAGTTCGGCACCCAGCCATCGTAGAAGCCGTAGGTGAAGACCCCCGGCACGCCGCGCTTCGTCAGCTCGAGCACTTCATGCTGCGCGAGGGTCCACCACTCCGAGATCGTGATCGGGTCGATGGCCTCGTTGTACGGCCCCGTGCCGGTGGAGGCGTACAGGTACGACTGCGCCTCGTGCAGGTCATGCAGGATCGGCGGGTGCCACTCGAGGAAGAACGTGTTCACGTGCTTCGAGAGGGCGAGGAACTGCCCGATGTTGTCGCGGTTGTTGTCGTGCGCCACGTACTTGCCCCAGTACATGAGGGGCAGCCGCGTCGCGCCGGCCGGCAGTGTCTTGTTGTAGTTGTAGGTATCCACCTGCCGCTCGCGGCCATCCACCTCGATCACCGGGGTGATGAAGGTGATGACGTTGTTGCGGATCTGCTGGATGAACGGCGTTTCCTCGACGGCGAGCCGGTACGCCAGTTCCTGCAGCATCTCCGGGCCGCCGGTCTCGGTGGAGTGCATGCCGCTGGTGATCCAGTAGATCGGCTTGCCGCCGGCGATGAGCGCCTTCGCCTTCTCGTCCGACGTCTTCCGCGGGTCGGTGAGCTGGGCGAGGATCCCCTTGTACTTGTCGAGGTCCTTGATCGTGGCTTCGTCGGCCACGGCGAGCACGATCATGTCACGCCCCTCCTCCGACTTGCCGATGACCCAGCTCTTCACGCGGGGCGACGAGGCGGCCAGCGCCTCGTAGTAGCGCTGGATATCCTTGGCGTACGTGAGGACCCCCGGGGTCCCGATGATGCGCCCGTGGAACTTGAGGGGGGTGGGCACCTTGTCGGACGCCGGCAGGTGATCCACCAGTTCGGTGGTGATCCGCGGGTCGCGCAGGTACTCCTTGATCTTCCTGGTGTACTCCTCGTCCTGCTTCTGCTGGGCCTGGCCGAGGCGCGGCAGGAGGAGGAGGGCGGCCAGCAAGGCGGGGAGGGCGCGGCGGGCCGCGAAGGAGGGCGAGGACACGGGCATGGGACTCCGGACCGGCTTGGGGGGTGTCGGGCGCGTCTGGGGGACAGTGCGTCCCGGGCTGACTACGCGCAACCGCCACCCCCCGTTGCCGGGGGAGCCAGCCTACGGCTTCGGCTTCGAGTCCTCCGGCTTGGCCCCGGCGAAGTCACCGGCGACCACCCACGCCACCTTCTGGGCGCTCACGTACGTGCGCCAAGCCGCGTTCACGTCGGCCACCGTGAGCTTGGCCGTGCGCCGTTCGATGTCGCCGTCCCAACTGTCGAAGGTCATCGCGAACTCCGACCGGAGCAGCATCATCCCCACCAGCGACCGATCCTCCGCCCGGACCTGGAAGCGCGACTGCAGCCACGCCGTCTTGGCCTTTTCCACCTCGTCGGCCGTAAAGCCGTCCTTGAGTGAGCGTTCGAGCTCCTCGCGGGCCGCCCGCACCAGCTTCTCGTTGTTGGCCGGGTTGTAGATGGCGTTGATGATGTAACTGCCGCCGCGGTCGGCGACATCGGTGGTGGAGAACGCCCCTGCCCCGTACGAGAGCCCTTCCTTCTGCCGCAGGCGCTCCCCGATGCGCGCCGAGAGCGGGCTCTCCCCGAAGATGAACGACGCGATCCGGAAGGCGACCCACTCCGGGTCCCGCGACCGCAGGTTGATCGGCTGCGCGGCGAGGAAGAGCGCGTTCTTCTTGTCGGGGGTCTCGATCTTCACCACCGTCGAGTCCACCTTGCCCAGGAGGCGCTTCACCCGCGCATACGGCTGCTGGGCCCGCCAACTCCCGAACTCCTCGGCCAGCACGCGGGAGACGGCGTCGGCGTCGAAGTCGCCGGCCACGGCCGCGTCGCCCGACTGGGCGCCGATGAAGGCGGCATGGAACGCCTTCACCTGGTAAAGCGTGGCGGCCTTGATTGACGCGAGCGATTCGTCGATCGT
>JANLSF010000582.1:0-2328 GCA_031362285.1 Gemmatimonadota bacterium
TCATCGATCGCGGTGGCGAACACCCGGACGATCACCGACCGGGTCCGCCGCGAGGCGTCGGGCTCCTGGCCAGGATCCAGCGTCGACTCCCGCGTCGCCGCGCCCACGATGGTGATCAGTCCCGCCACGAGGAACAGTCCGAACGCCGCGAGTCCGATGCCCATCTTCGGATCCATCGTCAGTACGCTCGTGGCAGCGGCCACATAGGGCACGACGGCGGTGCCCTCGCCGGCGGTCCCCCGCACGGTGACCCGCACGGAGTAGCTCCCGGCCTGCATGATCCACAGCTGGTCGGTCCAGAGCGTGCTGTCGCCCACGACCCGCACCAGCTGGTCGGGGGGGGGCGCGCTCTTGTCGCCCCCGTTCCAGATGTACGGCGCGGCGGTCACGCCCTGCACCCCGCTCCCCGTGACCCGCACGATCACCTCGGCGCGAGCCGGGATCACCGCCGGCGCCTTGATGATCACCCGAACCGGATAGGGGCCCGCTTGTCCCTCGTAGAACGTGTCGGGGCTGCCGACGTGGGCCGACCCGAGCAGGGCGCTCGAACCGATCACCGCCGCGAGCGCGGCCCGCCGCCAAAAGGACACCGGCCTATCGCTTGACGCGGGCCATCCAGCCACCCCACGCGAGCCCGAGCCGGCTCGACAGCGCCGCCAGGCCGACCGCGATCAGGAGGCCCTGCGCGAACAGCACGGCCGTGGGTGCGGCGCCGCCGAGCCGGTTGGCACGCCCACCGGTCCAGAACTCGTAGGTCCACGGACCGATGCGGGCCGTGTACGGAAACTCGCCGCCGTTGAAGATCCCGTTGCGCGCCATCGGCGACAGCATGAACTCCGACCATGGCCACTGCACGGCCACCTGCAACAGCACGAAGGCGGCGCCGAGGGCGAGCGCGAGGAGCCACTTGTTGGCGTGGCGCAGGCGCTGCAGCACGAGGTCGATGCCGAAGGCCTGCACCACCAGCCACACGGGGAAGTACGGGGGCCACATGTAGGTGCGCGGATTGTAGATCGGGGCCAGCATCGGCTGCGCGTCCACCATCCGGAGCCCCCACCCCATCATCAGCCAGAGCAGCATGTACACGAGCGCCGCCCCGGTGGCCGGCCAGCGGAGCCGTCCGGCGGAGGCGTACCCGACGAGCAGCACGGGGAAAACCGCGCCCCACACCTGGTAGTACAGCGCCCGATGCTGCTCGTTCGGCCACGAATACTCGAGCGTCGCGCAGGCGAGGATGAAACACAGGACGCCACCGGCGGCGGCGTACATCCAGGCATCGCGCACCTCATCGCGCTTCCCCGCCGAGCGGTTCTGCGCCGAGAGGGTGAGCACGAGGGCGCCCAGCATGATCCCGAGCATCCCGGACAGGAGGACCATGTGCGGCGGGCTCACGATCTTGACGTCGAGCCCGTAGGCGTTGTGCCACCAGTCGTCGAACGGCGCCGAGAGGAGCATCGCCAGGGTGCCCCAGATGGTGATCCACGCGCCCAGCGGGCCGGTGAATCCCCAGTAGTGCACGCTGGCGGCGCGATCGTCGCTCGATCCCGCGAAGGTGGTGCGCAGCACGATGTAGCCGCACGACAGGCCGGCCACCACGCCACTCACGTACTCGACCAGGTGGGGCGGCGACCAAAACGTGTCGCGGCCCACGGACATGTGCCACGAGATGTCCCAGAGCAGGCCGACGACGATGCCGCCGGCGCTCAACAGGATGGTGGCGATGAACCAGGTCGCGGTGGCGACATTGGTCCGGCTGACGGTCACGGCGGGCGCGACAGTCGCTTCGCGTTCGAGGACGGTGCTCATGCCGGAATATACTGCGTGGGCTCCGGATAGGTTTCGGTCACGATGCGCATCGTCCTCGCTCCCGTCGGCACCCGCGGTGACGTCGAACCCCTCCTGGCGCTCGGCGACGTCTTGCGTGCACGAGGGCACGAATGCGTGCTGGCGGCCCCCCGGTCGTTCGCGGCCACGGCCGAGCGCGAGGGACTCGCGTTCGTGTCCCTCGGACCGGGGTTCGAGGAATTCGCGCGCGGCACGCACAACGAATTCCAGGTGCTGCGGGCGTTCCAGCGTCGACTGCGCGAGCAGTACGACGGCCTGATGGCGGCGTCCGAGGGCGCCCACGCCATCGTCGGCGCGATGTTGCTGCTGGCGGGCCCCTCCGTCGCGCGGTGCAGGCGAGTCCCCTGGATCTACGCCGGATTCAGCCCGCACTACTTGCGCTCGGAATTGATGGTGCCCGGCGGCTTGCCGATCCGGTCGCTCCCACGCTGGGCGCTGCGCGTCTTCAATCGCCTGCAGCGCCATGCGGTCCCGCTCTTCATG
>JANLSF010000585.1:0-2246 GCA_031362285.1 Gemmatimonadota bacterium
GTCGGCGACCCCTCCCTGCCACCCGGCGTCCCCGCCCTCCCCGCCGCGCGCGAGGAGGCGCGCTGGGTGGCCGACACCCTGCTCCACTCCCGGCGTGCCCTTGTCGGCGACAGCGCCACCGTTGGCGCCGTGCGCGCCCGCCTTGCCAGCGCGTCACTCGCCCACTTTGCCACCCACGCGCAGGTCTTTGCCGACCCGCGGTTCGCGCGCAGCGCGTACCTCCAGCTCGCCTCGCGCGACACGGCCCAAACGGGGATCCTCACCGTGGGTGCACTCCTCGACGCCGCCGAGACCGACAAGCTGCGCCTGCAGGCGCGCCTCGTCGTGCTCTCGGCGTGCGAAACCGGCCTCGGCGCGCCGAGTCAGTCCGAGGGGCTCCTGGGACTCCCCCGGGCCTTCCTCGCCCTCGGCGCCGAGGGCCTGCTGGTGTCCCTCTGGAAGGTGGACGACGAGGCCACGCGCGCCCTCATCCAGGCGTTCTACCGGCATTGGCTGACGGCGACCTCCCGCGCGCCCACCGCCGCCGAGGCGCTGCGACGCGCGCAGGCCGACATGCGCGAGGGGCGCGTGGCTGGATGGCAACCGGCGTGGGCCAAACCCGCCGCGTGGGCCGCCTTTCAGTTCGTCGGCGCCGGGTGACTCTTCTGATCGTGTAGCACGTACCGGGGTCGCCATGCGCGCTGTTCACGTGCGTGCGCGACAATCTCCGACTCGCCGTTCATCCCTTGCTACCGCGTCGCAACGCCTTCCCCGGCCGAGCGCTCGTCGCGCGCGCGCCATCGTACACCAGCGCGCCATTCACCCAGACGCCCTTGATGCCCACCGACGGCGCCATCGGCGCCTTCGGGGTCGAGCGATCCGCGACGCTCGCCGCGTCGAACAGCACGAGGTCGGCGGCCTGCCCCACGGCGATCGTGCCCCGCCCCGCGAGCCCCACGTTCGCCGCGGAGAGCGCGGTCATCTTGTGGATCAGCGTCTCGAGCTTCGGGCCGAGCGGCGCGCGCGCCATGGCAAGCACCTTGGTGAAGCTCCCCCAGCCGCGCGGATGGCGACCGGCAAGGGTGCCGTCGGAACAGATGTTGGCCCACGGCCAGGTGATCAGCGTCGCCACGTCGGCCTCGGCCATGCTCGTGGCGATGATCCCCTCGTCCAGCTCGCCATCCTTGGTCAGCCGAATGAGGTCCATCAGCGTCTGCGGCGCATCGGTGCCGCGCAGCTTCGCCACCTCGGCCAGCGTCTTGCCGGCGTAGCTCGTCTCGGGCGAGAACGCCGAAATCAGCAGCCCCTCCGGCGACGTGACCTCGCGCAGCGCGTACTCGGCGCTGGCACGGTTGGTGAAGTCGCGATCGGGGAACAGCACCGTGATCGTCGACTGCCAGAAGGTGTACGGGTAGATGTCGGCCGTGACGTTCACGCCGGCCTTCCGCGCCTGGTCGAGCAGCCGGAACAGGGTGTCGGTGCGGCCCCACAGCGAACGCTGCGCCAGCTTCATGTGCGAGATCTGGACCGGCACCTTGGCCACGCGCCCGATGGTGAGCACCTCATCCACCGCGCCCCAGAAGGCGCGATCCTCGCTGCGAATGTGGCTGATGTAGCGGCCCCCCACCGCCCCCGCGTCGCGGGCGAGTGCGACGACCTCGGCGGTCGTCGAGTAGATGCCGGGGTCGTACTCGAGGCCCGTCGAGATGCCGAGGGCGCCCGCCGCCAGGTCGTCCTTGAAGAGGGCGCGCATCTTCGCGATCTCGGGATCGCTCGCCATGCGCTTGAAGTCCTTCCCCATCACCGTTCCGCGCAGCGTGCCGTGCCCGCTGTAGCTCGCCACGTTGACCGTGGGCGGCGCGCTGTCGATGCGCGCGAAGAACGATCGCAGGGGGTAGTTCGACCCGCCGTCCTGTCCCACCACGATCGTGGTCACGCCCTGGCTCACGGCCGCGGTCGCGTCGCGCTGCTGGTCGAGCCCCCAGTCGTGGTGCGAGTGCGTGTCGATGAACCCGGGGGCGAGCGCCAGCCCCGCGGCGTCGACCACGGAATCGCCCGCCATGCGCGAGAGCTTCCCGACCGCGACGATCTTGCCGCCCGCCGTGCGGACGTCGGCCGTTCGCGGCGCGCCGCCGCTGCCGTCGTAGAGGTTGGCATTGGTGATCAACACGGCGCGCGCGGTGGCTTGGCCCGGTGCCGGCGCACTCGGGGTGGCGCAAACCACGAGGGCGGCGCTGGTGACCAGCGCCGCCGAACGCACGACCTTC
>JANLSF010000619.1:0-6453 GCA_031362285.1 Gemmatimonadota bacterium
GGCGTTGGCCCGGCGCGCGGCGCGCAGCTCGCCGCCGAACCGGTTGAAGGCCCACTGTCCGACGACCGGGCGACCGAGGGAGTCGAGGACGACGGCGCCCGCGTTATCGAGCTTGTACGAGAACGGGAGCGAGTCGAGGCGAAAACGGATCGTTTCCCGCTCGTCGACCCACGTCTTGCGGAGCATGGCCAGCCCGGTGAGCTCGACCATGGCGTAGAGCGCGCCGGCCACCGGGCGATCGAGGCGTGCCTGGCCGAGCCCCGGCACGAGGAGCGACGACAGGAACGCGCGCCCGGGGGTGATCGGGGGCCCGGTGAGCGGCTTGGCGCTGCCGGCCACGACGCTCCGCGCCCGGGTCGCGCGCTCCGCCGCGGGCAGGGCCGACGGCGGGGTGCGCACGCCGACCTTGCCGCTATCGGCCTGCTGCGCAAGGGTGGCGCGTGGCGTGCCAGCCACGAGCAGCACGACGACGACCAGGGCGCGGGCCGCCACCCCCCAGGCCGCTGGCGGGAACGTGTGGGAATCGAACCCACCCAACCCGACGAAGTCGGGTCGCATCAGTTTTGAAGACTGAGGAGACCACCAGGCCCCATCCATCCCCTCTCTCTCTTAGCGGACGACGAGGGCAGGAGCCCCCGCGGCGCCTACCGTCCCGACCCACGCGGCACCCGGGACCAAGGCAAGATACTCGGCCACGCGCGGCTCCGGCACGGCGAGCAGGAGGCCGCCCGACGTCTGCGGATCGGTGAGGATACCGCGCATCGCCTCGTCGGTTCCCTCCCATCGCGTCAGCTCCGCGACGAACGCGAGGTTGCGCTCGGCGCCACCCGTGCGCGCGCCCGCGAGCCAGTGCACGCGCGTCCCGGGGAGGAGGGGGATGTTCCCGGCCGCGATCTCGAGGGTCACGCCGCTCGCGCGGGCGATGTGCGAGGCGTGGCCGAGGAAGCCGAAGCCGGTGACGTCGGTCGCGCAGCGGAGGCCCAGGGCCACGGCCGCGCGCGCGGCGTCGCGGTTGAGCGTTTCCATGTTGGCGATCATGGTCGCGATCTGTTCGGCGGTGGCGATCCCCTTCTTGCCTGCGGTGGCGATGATGCCCGTGCCGAGCGGCTTGGTGAGCACCAGTTGGTCACCGGGACGTGCGGCGGCGTTCGTGAGCAGCTGCGCGGGGTGCACCCGTCCCGTGACCGAGAGGCCGTACTTGATCTCGTCGTCGGTGACGGAGTGGCCGCCCACGAGGAGGGCGCCGGCCGCAGTCACGGCGTCCTGCCCGCCGCGGAGGATCTCGGTGAGGACCTCGAGCGGCAGCTTGCCCACCGGAAAGCCCACGATGTTCATGGCCGTCATCGGCTCGCCGCCCATGGCATACACGTCGGAGAGGGCGTTGGTGGCGGCGATGCGCCCGAAGTGGTAGGGATCGTCGACGATGGGGGCGAAGAAGTCGAGCGTCTGCACGAGCGCCAGGTCGTCGGACACGAGGAAGACCCCCGCGTCATCCAGCGTGTCGCGCCCAACCAGGAGGCGCGGGTCGCTGATGACCGGCAGTGGAGCCAGAACGCGCGTGAGGTCGCCCGGACCCATTTTCGACGCTCAGCCCGCGCAGCGCGCGAACTGGGTCAGTCGGAAGAGGTCGTCGCGAGAGTTGGTGTTCGGGAGCATGGCGAATGGTAATGCGTGGTGCGGCGGTCTTCTCGTCAGGTCGGCAATGCGGCGACGAGCTCGATCTCGACGAGCACGTCGCGCGGGAGCCCGGCGACGGCCACCGTGGAGCGCGCCGGCCGCGCGTCACCGAGCACGGCGGCGTACACCTCGTTCATCGCCGCAAAGTCGGCCATCGAGCGCAGGAACACCGTCGTCTTGGCGACATGCCGCCACTCGACCCCCGCCTGCGCGAGCACGGCGGCCAGGTTCTGCAACACGCGGCGGGTCTGGGCCGCCACGTCGCCGTCCACCACCGCCATGGTGGCGGGGTCGAGGGCGATCTGCCCGGCCGTGAAGAGGAAGCCGTGCGACATCGTGGCCTGCGCGTAGGGGCCGATGGCCTTGGGCGCGCCGTCGGTGTGAATTGGGGTCACGCTCATGCGGAGGCTCCTGCGGGTTGGGGAAGCAGCGCGTCGGGCAGCGCGAACAATCGCACCGCGTTCGTGATCGTCAAGCGGCCGAGCGCGTCGGCATCGGTCCCGCGCACCTGCGCGAGGTGCGCCACGGTGCGCGCGACCCAGGCCGGCTCGTTCCGCTTGCCGCGCTCGGGGACGGGGGCGAGATAGGGCGCGTCGGACTCGGCGAGCAGGCGATCATCCGGGATCATGCGCAGCAGGCCGACGTCGTCCCACTTCTTGAAGGTCACGATGCCGCTGAACGAGACGCACCAGCCCGCGGCCAGTCCTTCCTCGGCCAGCCAGGCCGGGCCGGTGAAACAGTGGAGGACGCCGCGGATGGCGGCATCGCCGGCCTCCCGCACCATGGCCCCCATGTCCTCGTCGGCCTCGCGGGCGTGCACGACGACGGGGCGCCGCATCTCCTGCGCGAGCGCAAGCTGCTCGGCGAAGGCCCGGCGCTGCCGGTCGCGCGGACTGTGGTCGTAGTGATAGTCGAGGCCGCACTCGCCGATGGCCACGGCGCCCGCCGCCACGTGCTCCCGGATCCCGGCGATGTCGCGCTTGGCGTCGAACCCGGCGGCATCGTGCGGGTGCACGCCCGCCGTGTGGAACAGGAACCCCGGATGCGACTCGGCGAGCCGCGCGGCGCGGGTTGCGGCGTCGAGCGACTCGCCAATGACCACCACGGCCACCGCGCCCGCGTCACGGGCGCGTGCCGTCACGTCCTCGCGATCGGCGTCGAAGGCCGGATCGGCGAGGTGGGCGTGGGAATCGACGAATGTCGCCACGCCCCGGGTCCGACCGTCAGCGCGTGACGCCGGCCGGCTGCCGCGACGGCCGCGCGGGGGTCGAGGCCGTGGGATTCCGCCCCGCGGTGGTGTTCCGGCGCCCCTGTCCATCGGTGCGCGGCCACTTGTTCTCGATCCACATGAGCAGCGGCGACGCCACGTAGATGGACGAGAAGGTGGCGATGAAGATGCCGAAGAACATGACCCACGCGAACGGCCGGATCACCTCGCCCGCGAAGAGCAGCAGGGCGAGCGTGGCCGCGAGCGTGGTGGTGTGCGTCAGGATCGAGCGCGGCAGCGTCTCGTTCACCGAGCGGTTGAGCAGGTCGTAGAAGGCGTCGGACTTCCCCTTCTTGATGTTCTCGCGCACGCGATCGAAGATGATGATCGTGTCGTTCATCGAGTAGCCGAGCAGCGTGAGGATGGCGGCGACCACCGTGAGCGAGACTTCGAAGTGGAACAGCTTGATGAAGGCCAGCGTCACGAGGATGTCGTGGCCGGTGGAGAGCACCGCCGCGAGGCCGAAGCGCCATTCGAAGCGGATGGCCAGGTAGATGAGCGTGATGAGGGAGCCGAGGAGCATGGCGATGAGCGCGCCGCGGCTCAACTCGCTGCCGACCTTGGCGCTCACCCGCTCGCCACGCTGGATCGTGAAGCCCGTGCCGAACTTCGCCTTGAGGGCGCCGCTCACCGCGTTGCGCACGGCGGACACGTCGCCCGACCCGCCGCCGACGGCGCCCTCCTCGCGCGCGCGGACCGTGTACTCGCGGTTGGACCCGAACTGCTGGATCTCGGCGCCGCGGATGCCGGCTCCGTCGAGGGTGGCGCGCAGGACACCGGCGTCGGTCGGCTCCTTGAACTCCAGCTGCAGCAGCGTGCCGCCGGTGAACTCGATGCTGTAGTTGATCCCGCCGGTGACGGCGAAGGATCCGAGGCCGAGCACGATGAAGGCGACCGTCAGCGCGGCGGCGGTGCGCCACCAGCGGATGAAGTCGTACGAGGTGTTGTGGAAGATGCGCAGCATCAGATGCTCAGCGTCTGGGCGGTGCCGGCGGACCGGTTGAGCCACAGGAGGTAGAAGGTCTTGGTGACGAAGATCGCCGTGAACATCGAGGCCACGATCCCCGCGATCAGCGTGACCGCGAAGCCACGCACCGGGCCGGTGCCGTACTGGTAGAGGACCGACGCCGTGAGGATGGTGACCGCGCTGGTGTCGACGATGGCGCTGATCGCGTGGTTGAACCCCTCGTCGATGGACATGCGCACCGTCTTGCCGCGATCGATCTCCTCGCGGATGCGCTCGAAGATCAGCACGTTGGCGTCGACCGCGATGCCGAGCGACAGCACCATGCCGGCCACGCCGGGCAGGGTGAGCACGGCGCTGAAGCCCGCCAGCACCGCCAGGGTGTACACGACGTAGAGCATCAGCGCCCCGACCGCCAGCATGCCGGAGAAGCGGTAGTAGCCCACCATGATGCCGACGATCAGCACGACTGCGATGACGCCGGCGGTCATGCCCTTGGTGATCGAGTCCTGCCCGAGCGAGGCGCCGATCGTGCGGGTCTCGACGATCTTGAGGGGCACCGGCAGCGCACCCGCCCGGAGCACCAGCGCGAGGTCCTGCGCCGCCTGCAGGTCGCGGTTGCCCATCGTGATCTGGCCGCGCGTGCCGATGGCGCTCTGGATGACCGGCGGGCGCCCCATGACCTTGTCGTCGAGGACGATGGCCATGTAGTCGCGGATGTGCTTGGCGGTCTCGCTCTTGAACTTGCGCCCGCCCTCGTTGTTGAGCGTGAACTCGACCACGGTCCCCTCGACGGGGACCGAGTTCGGCTTGGCGTCGGTGAGATACTCGCCGGTGATGATCGGGCGCGCATCCACCACGTACAGCGAGCGATAGCCGTCGGTGCCGAGCGACGTCGTGTCGCTGCCCCACCGCAGCATCTTGCCCGGCGGGAGGGCGCCGGCGACGTCGGGGAACTCGAGGAACCGCATCACCGTCTGGACGTCGGCCGCCTTCACGAAGAACTCGCCGGGGATCTGCCCGTTGGCCAGCAGCCGGGAGAGCGGTCCCCCCTGCGTCCCACCGGTGAGGGCGGCGTTCGTCGTGTCGCCCTGCTTGGCGCTGTCGGCGCCCTTCTTGCTCGTGTCCTTGCCGAACAGCCCGGCGATCGGCGTCGTCGTGTTCGCGGCCGGCTGGGTGGCGCCCGGCTGCAACGCGACGAGCGCGGCCCCCTTCTCCTTCAGGATGCCGTCGATGCGTGGCAGCGCCTTCTCGAGCGCCTGCGTCTTGTCGGTGATCTGGAACTGGAGGAACGCCGACTTCTGGACGATGTCCTGTGCGCGCTGCGGATCATCGACGCCCGGCAGCTCGACGATGATGCGCGTGTCGCCCGCCTTCTGCACCACGGGCTCGGAGACGCCGAACTCGTCGATGCGCGTGCGCACCACCTTGAGGGCGCGGTCGAGCGCCTCGCCCTTGTTGGCCACGGCGCCCTTCGATTCATCCACCTCGAGGGCCAGGTGCATGCCCCCCTGCAGGTCGAGTCCGAGCTTGATCGGCACGCGCTTCGCGCTGTCGTACACGAAGACGCCGTTGCGCGAGACGCGCTCCACGACGGTCCGGGGAAACAGGGCCCAGGCGGACACGACCAGCAGTCCGAGGATGATCAGGATGCGCGAACGAAGGTTCGTCATGCGATTGTCCGCAAAGCGGTTAGGTCACTTCTGGAGGTGTTTCCGGGGAGCCTTGCAACGTAGCCGCCCCCCCGGGGACGGTCAACGCGGCCCGCGCCTGGCTTTCGTCGTCGCGCAGCTGGGCCGTCAAGGCGGCGGGACTCTCGAACTTCCGGGTGGCGCGCAGCCAGGCCAGCACGTCGACGCGAACCGGCAGCCCATAGAAGTCACCGTCAGCGTCGAAGAGGTGGACCTCGAGCGTGACGGCGAGGTCCCCGAAGGTGGGCCGGGCCCCGAGGTTCATCATGCCGCCAAACGCCCCGTGGGGCGTCTGGACGCGCACGGCGTAGACACCGGCGGGGGGGAGCAGTTTCCGGGCCGAGGGGAGCGCGAGGTTGAGCGTGCGGAATCCCAGTTCCCGCCCCCGACCGTCGCCCGCGACCACCGTGCCCGAGATGCCGTACGGTCGCCCGAGCCCCTCGGCCGCGTGCGCGAGGTCGCCGCCCGCCACGGCGCGCCGAATCGCGGTGCTCGAGATCGTGCGCCCCTCCGCCGTGCTCACCTGCGGAATGACGATGACCTCGAAGCCGCGGGTCGCGCCGAGCGCCTGCATGGTGTGCACGTCGCCGGACCGGTTCCGCCCGAAGCCGTGGTCGTGCCCCATGAGCAGGGCGCGCATCCGGAAGCGCCCGCGCAGGATCTGGTCGACGAACTGCTCGGCGCTCAACCGCTGCATCTCCTCGGTGAAGGGCAGCACCGCCACGTGGTCGAGGCGGCTCCCCGCGAGGACCTCGAGCCGCTCCGGCCCGGCCGTGAGGAGCGGCGGGGCCGCCGCCGGGTTCACCACCTCGAGCGGATGCGGATCGAAGGTCACCAGCAGGCTCGCCAGCGAC
>JANLSF010000625.1:0-2094 GCA_031362285.1 Gemmatimonadota bacterium
CGCGACGATGACCGCCGTCTTCTGCCTGCTGACGGTGAGCGCGGCGGCCGCGCACGACATGTTCCTCAAGCCGACGCGGTATTTCGCGCCGGAGAACGCCGAGGTCCGGATGCGCGTGCTCAACGGCACCTTCACGAAGAGCGAGAACTCGATCGCCCGCAACCGGCTCGCCGACGCCAGCGTCCTGTCGCCGCGCGGGCGCTCCAGGATCGACACCACCGAGTGGTCCGTGCGCGGCGACACCAGCACCTTTCACATCCACACGCGCGAAGCGGGAACCTACGTGATCGGGGCGTCGACCAAGCCGAGCATCATCGCGCTCTCGGCCGACGACTTCAACCTCTACCTCAAGGACGACGGGATTCCCGATGTCCTCGACGCCCGGCAGAAGTCGGGCGAGCTCAAGAAGCCCGCGAAGGAGCGATACCACAAGCACGTCAAGGCCATGATCCAGGTCGGCGAGGCCCCGAGCGACCTGTACAAGACGCCCTTCGGATATCCCGCCGAGATCATCCCGATGGAGAACCCGTACCGCCTCAAGGCAGGCGGCACGCTGCGCGTGCAGACGCTCGTGGACGGAAAGCCCGCACCAAACCAGTTCGTCCAGTTCGGTGGGCTGACGGCCGACGACAAGGGGATCGAGCAGAAGGACGTGCGCTCGAATGCCCAGGGCGTGGCGAGCATTCCCCTCAGCGTGGCGGGCACGTGGTACGTGAAGTTCATCAACATGGCGCGCCTCAAGGGGGACTCGGCCGACTACGAGTCGAAATGGGCGACCCTGACTTTCCAGGTCCGGTAGCACGTGCACCAACCGGTCGCCGACCGGGGTGCCGAGGGAGGACGGCGCGTTGCGCGCCGCCCTCCCTTCGTCCCGGGCGACGAAACTCCCCGGGCGAGCCCCGCGTAGGACGCGGTAACCCCAGCAGCCGAGCCGTCCCATGACCTATCGTCGCGTGCGCGCCCTTGTCCCGCTTTCCGCCATCCTCGTCCTCGTCGCCTGCGGCGGCGCGGTCGAGGTTCCGCACTTCGAACTCAACCACCATCTGGCCGCCGGCCAGACGCTGGCCGTCCGCAACGTGAGCGGCGAGGTGCGGGTGGAGGCCTCGCGCGACGACAAGGTGCACGTGCTGGCGCAGGGCGTCGCCCGCGGCTCGCGCCCCGAGCGCGTGCGCATCGAGAGCCGCTCCGGCGCCGACGGCCTCACCGTGTGCGCCCTCTGGGGATCGCGCAGTGACTGCAGCAACGGCGCATACTCGCCGGGCGGCCGCTCGTTCTGGCAGAAGTTCGGCTTCCGCTCGCGCGTCGACGTGAATTTCACGGTGCAGGTCCCTGCCGGCGTGCGCCTCGACATCCGCGACGTGAACGGCGAGGTCACGGTGGCCGGCGCCTCGAGCGACGTACTGGTGCACACCATCAACGGCGGCATCCGGGCCGCCACCGACGGCGGCGTGCTCGAACTCAAGACGGTGAACGGTAATGTCACCGCCGACGTGCGGGGCACCCCGCGACGCGTGACCGCCAAGACGGTGAATGGTTCCGTCGAACTCGTCGGGCCGGCCGAACTCGCCGGCGACCTCGACATGGGCGCCGTCAATGGCTCGATCGAGAGCGACTTCGCGGTGACCACCACCGGCAAGGTCAGCAAGCGGAAGCTGGTGGGGCGCATCGGGGCCGGCGGCATCCCGCTCGAGATCAAGTCGGTGAACGGATCGGTGTCGCTGCATCGTCGGACGTGACACCGCGCGGGGCTGGAACCCGCGGCGCCACAACGAGATAGCCATGCAGGGCGGCGGGCCGCGACGGCCTCGCCGCCCTGCTATCTTTCCGTATCCACTCGAACCTCAGGAGCACGCCCGTGGGTTTCTCCCTTCCTGTCACCGGCCAGCAGGTCCGCACCGGCACCGAGCGCGCGACGCTCGTGCGCCGCACGTACGGACTCGTGCTGGTGTCCGTCATGTTCACCATCGCCGGCACCGCGCTCGGGCTGTCGCAGCCGACCCTGCTCGAGTTCGCGATCCGGCACCCGTTCATCATGCTGCTCATCACCTTCGCGCCGCTCCTCATGGCGACGCGGGTCCGCACGCAGTTCCCGGC
>JANLSF010000636.1:0-15533 GCA_031362285.1 Gemmatimonadota bacterium
CGCGTCGATCACGCGACCCGAAATCCGCCCCGTCGCGCCTCCTCCGGCGCTGTCGGGCTGCTGCGCCGATGCCGCGGTATTCAGCACCAGGGCGCAGATCCCGGCGCCGAACGCCCCGCGCACGCGTCCAATGCGCATGTCAGTGCGCTCCTGCCGGCCATCGACCACGCACGAACGCGTCGATGTCGGTGTACGTGCGCGACGGGTCCACGAGCCATGGAAACATCGCCGCAGCCGCCACCGAGTCCGCGCGCGCGGTGGGCAAGGCCTGCAGCCACTCCGCGTACATCGCGGCGTACACCTGGTTGCGGAATCCCGCCAGCACCAGCACGGGGGCGGTGATGCCCTTCACCGCGTCGCGCTGGTCGGCGATTCCGATGCTGTTCGCGATGCGCAGCGCGAGCGGGACGATCCGGCGGAGCTGGTCCGGCGGCACCGAGCACACGGCGTCACGCCCCTTCGCGGTCACGATCGTGTCGAAGGTGATGGCGGGCGCGAGGTAGAACGGCCAGTAGGCGCGACAGAATCCGATCGGGTCCAGCGAATCGGCGTGCGCCCCGGCAGCCGCGAGGTAGCGCTTGAGGTACGCCGGATCGTACGCGTAGTTGGCGAGCTGGTACGACCACGCGAGGCGCGGCATGGCCGGTGCCAGCATGACCACCCGCTCGACACGTGACGGATACCGGGCCGCGTACATGGCGGCGATCGTGCCACCCCAGTGATCGCCGATCAGCTTGAGCTTCTCCAGCTTGAGCTCGACGCGCAACCGCTCGAGGTCCTCCACATCGTGCGCCAGTCCGATCTGCGCGGTGTCGGTCACCTGGCTGGCCGCCCCGCGCCCGCGCAGGTCGACCGCTACCAGCCGATGCCCCATCGGCACAAGCGGTGCCAGTCCCGACTCGAGGTACCGCACGGGAAGCGCACCGCCTCCCAGCAGCACCAGCGTGTCACCGGTGTCGCCCAGAATCCGGTAGTGCAGCGTGACGCCGGGCGCGATGGCCAGATCGGCCTCGCGCGCGATGTTCGGAACGCGGGCGGCCGCCGCGCCGTCGGCGCATGAGGCACCGCTCACGGCGAGCAGGAACAGCAGCCACGCATGCAGGGAGCGGGAGCGACCGATCGTCATGGGAGGTCGAGTTGTCCGGCGACCTTCACCGGAAGCAGGGTGCTGCCGGATCCGCCGTCACCGAGTTGGCCGGCGCTGTTGCTGCCCCAGCACCAGAGTTCCCGGCTGAGGGTGAGCCCGCACGTGTGCGACGCCCCGGTCACCACGCGCGAGAAGGTGAGCCCGCCATCCACCGGCAACGGGGAGAGGGTGCACGGCACCTGGAAGACCGCATAGATGCACTGCGCCGTGGTTTCCGTTCCGAGCTGACCCGAGCCGTTGTGTCCCCAGCACCATGCCGCACCGCCGGACACGACGGCGCATGAATGCGAGAGGATGCTCGCCTCTGCCGAGGCGCCGATCGATCGCGTGATGGGGTTGCCCGCGATGACCTGCGGGAATGGCTGGTTGCCGATGCTGCCGACGCCGAGCTGGCCAACGGAGTTCGTGCCCCAGCACGTTCCCTGGGCCGCCGTTGTCACGCCGCACGTGTAGGACTCGCCCGCTTGGAGCGAGGTGAAGAGCAACCCCGTGGTCACCGGAGTCGGCGCGTAGGCGAACGGCAGTGCGGTGCCGAGCGCCCCGGTGATGTTGGAACCCCAGCAGTACGCGGTTCCCACCGCAGTCCACCCGCACGATTGCAGACCGCCCGCCGTCACGCCCACGAACGGCAGAGGTGCCGACACGATCACCGGCCCGCGCACGGGCTGGGTATTGCCGGTGCCGAGCTGTCCGGAGCTGTTCTGGCCCCAGCACGACACCACCCCGGTCACCGAGAGCGCGCAGCTGTGCTCGGCTCCCGCCACGACGGCCACGTACGGGCCTCCGGGCACGGTCGTCGGAAGGGTGCGATCGAGCGTGTCGGCCAGCCCGAGCTGCCCGTAGCTGTTCCCCCCCCAGCATTGCACGGCGCGCGCGGAGGTGAGCGCGCACGTGTGCACGTTCGAAGCGGCAATCGCCTGGTAGGTCGCCGTCCCGATGACGCGGGTCGGCGTCCGGCTCTCGATGCCGCTCCCCATGCCGAGTTGGCCGCGGTCGTTCGAGCCCCAGCAATGCGCCTCGCCAATCATGGTCAGCGCGCAGGTGTGACGGGCACCGGCGTCGAGCGCGACCTCGGTAGCCGGTGTGCACGGCACGCCCAGGTCGCGAGTCGCCAGTGCACCCGCGAGGAGCGTGAAGGACTCCGGTGGTGGCACCGTGCACCCGCTCGGCAGCGTGGAGAGGCGCGCGACGACCGGGCCCGGAGGCATCGCCGAGAGCGCATACCCGCCCCCGACCCCGCTGGTCGTGAAGCGTTGCGACGGCTCGAGGGTCACGGTGACTCCGGACAGCGGGCCGCGGATCGCCGAGACGACGGTGCCCGAGAGTGAGGCAAGGGCCGGGATCGCGAGTACCTCGCCAATCGTCCACCCGCTGTACCACGGAACGTTGTTCTTGGCCGGTTGGGCGGGCGGCACACCGCCCAGCCAGGTCGTCGCGTCGAAGAACGCGCCCCCGCCGCCTGTCACCGGCAGCATCGCGGCCGGCGAGTCGAACGCGGGCCGCAGGTCGGGCAGCACGATGTTCGTGCCAGAGAGCACCAGGGTCGCCACGGTCGCGGCGTTCGTGACCACGACATTCTGCGCGGTGGCGTCGGCCAGCCACTGGGCCTCGGGTACCGGTCCGGCGTAGGGGCCGCAGGACTGGGCGGCGATGCCCGTGGGCCCGACGGACGTCGCCCCGGCCGTCACGACGCTGCGCAGGCGCAGGAAGCCTCCGGCCAACTGGTTGCAGGCCGACGCGCCGACCACGTCGAGCGCGACCGCAGGCTTGTACACGATCAGGTCTCGCAGGTCTCCCGCCGTGCCGCGCTCGAGCACCAGGGCGCGAGGCGCCAGCACGTTGTACGGATTGGCTCCCGATGACTCGAGCACCACGGTGACGTTCGCGATCGACGGCTGGGAACGCGGCACCGCGTCATCGGACGTGTTCGACACGCCACCATTCTGGCCGAGAATGCCCCCCGCCACGAACGACGGATCGCCTTGGATGATGAGGTGCTGGCCGCGCCCGCCCCACCCGCCGGTCCAGTGCAGTCCGTACTGGGCGTTGGCCGTGAGCGCCACGTACCGCACGTCCACGCGCCCGCCCACCACCTGCAATCCATCGCCGAGCGACCGATGCACCTGGATCTTGTCGATGACGGTGGTCGCGCCGACCCCGAGCAGCCGGAGCCCGTTGTTCGAATACTCGATGCGCACGAACCGCAGCACGCCGCTCGAATCGGCGAACGGACAACCGCCGTACGGCGTCACGTCATCGGGATACTCCAGGCACCCCGACGCGCCGGGTTGGCCCCGCGGAATCGGGCTGGTCGGCACCCCGTGATTGATGGGCGCGTTGCCCGCGATGGTGACGCCACCCCAGCACCCGGCGAATGGCACCGGCTGATCGCAGGTGAACACGATCGGCTCGAGCAACGTCCCCTGCGCGTCGATCCGCGCGTCGCGTGGAACGACGAGCGCCGCCCCGGGATTGGCAAGCACCATGGCGCCGGGCTCGATCGTGAGGGAACTGCCCGGCGCCAGCACGGTCAGCCCGGACAACCGGTGCGTCCGGTGCCCCGCCCACCGCACGTCGCCACGCAGGACCGTGACGATGGGAACCACTCGAGCGTCCTCCGCCGGCACGTGGGACGCCACGCGCGGCACGGGACCGTGCGACACGACGGCCAGCAACAGCCAGGGGACCGAGAAGGAAGTCACGATGCGGATGGAGAAGAGACGCCCCGGCGCACGCGGTGCCGGGCAAGCTCCGTAGCATCGACGCGTCGCGTGAAGGAACCCGCGCGCGTGCGTCACGGTTCCCCACCGGAGCCGTCACGACGACCCGCACACCCCGTCGTCGTGACTCAATCGACGCGCGTCCGTGACCTGTCGCGCCAAGTCTCGAACGCGGCTAGTCCGTCAGTTCCACGATCTCCACCTCGGCCACCCCCTTCGCGATCGTCAGCCGCGCCACGCTCGGCACGAGGTCGAATCGCCGTGGCCCCGCCGCGCCGGGATTCACCACCAGTCGGCCATCGGCGCGCGTCACCAGCTGCCGGTGCGTGTGCCCGTACACCAGCACCTCCTCGGCGTAGCGCTCCAGCAATTTGGCCGGCGTGGGCGCGCCCACCTCGTGCCCGTGGCTCACGTGAATCCGGAGTCCGCCGGCCGTGTGCACGAACTCCCCCCGCAGCCACGGATCGGGCGCATCGGTGTTGCCGAACACCGCCTTCACCGGCGCGATCGCACCGAGCTCGTGCAGGATCGCCTCGGAGCCGACGTCGCCGGCGTGCAGGATCACGGAGACCCCGGCCAACGCCGTGTGCACCGAGGGCCGGACCAGGCCATGCGTGTCGGAGATCAACCCGATGACGATCGGCGCCTTCGCCTTCCGGGTCGCCACCGCCTATCCGCCCACGGGCGGAGAGCCACCGTCCCAGCGGCGCCCCACGGCGTGATCGAGGTCGAGTTGGTCGAGCACGCGCGCCACCACGAAGTCCACCAGGTCAGCGATCGACTTCGGGTTGTGATAGAACCCCGGTGCCGCCGGCAGCACCACCGCGCCGGCGTGCGTCAGCTTGAGCAGGTTCTCCAGGTGGATCACGGAGAAGGGGGTCTCGCGCGGCACGAGCACGAGGCGCCGCCGCTCCTTGAGCGTGACGTCGGCCGCACGCTCCACCAGCGAGCGCGATGTCCCCGCAGCGATCGACGCCACCGTGCCCATGGAGCACGGACAAATCACCATGCCGCGCGTGCGCACCGACCCCGACGCCGGCAGCGCGCCACGGTCGCCATCGTCGAAGACGCGCACGTGGGCATCCCAGCCCGCAGCTCCCACCGCCGACCGGAGCGCCGCCTGGTCGGCAATGCCGACCTCGGTGGACAGCAGCCGGTAGCCGTGCGACGAGATGATGAGCCATGTCGGCTGCTGCAGCTCCACCAGCGCGCGCACGAGCCGCACCGCGTACGGTGCGCCGCTCGCACCGGTGATCGCCACCACGATCGGCCGCTCGGCGCTCATCGCGTCCCCCCGGACAGCACGCGGCCCGCCAGCACGCAGCCGAAGAAGAGGATGCTGAGCACGCCGTTCATGGTGAAGAAGGCCGCGTCGAGTTTCGACAGGTCCTCGGACGTCACCAGCGAGTGCTCATACAGCAGGATCGCCGACGCCAGCGACACCCCCGCCCACCACCAGGCGCCCGCCACCGCACCCGCCGCCGGCAACGCGAGCCCCACGAGCGTGAACGCGGCCACGGTCAGCAGGTGCAGCGCCCGTGCCACCCAGATCGCGTTCGGCACGCCGAGGGCGGCGGGAATCGAGCGCAGCCCCTGCGCGCGATCGAACTCCGCATCGGGAAGCGCATACAGCACGTCGAAGCCGGCCACCCAACTCGCGACCGCCACCGCGAGGAGCGGCAACAGCCACCACGGCGCCGGCCAGGCGCCGGTCACCGCGAGCCAGCCACCCGCCGGCGCGATCGACAGCCCCACCCCGAGCCATAGGTGCGCGAACCGGGTGAACCGCTTGGCGTAGCTGTAGCCGAGCACCCACAGCAGCGCCACCGGCGAGAGCGCGAGGCAGAGCGGGTTGAGCAGCCCCGCGCTCACCACGAACGCCAGCGCGGCGAGCGCCACCGCGAGCCGCGCCGCGCCCACGCCGATCACTCCGCGCGGGATCTCCCGCTGCCGCGTGCGCGGGTTGAGGGCGTCCCACTGCCGGTCCACCACCCGGTTGAACGCCATCGCCGCAAAGCGCGCACTCGTGAAGGCGAGCACCGCGAGTGCCACCGTGCGCCATCCCACCGGCACCGACCAACTGGCGAGCGTCACCCCCACCAACGCGAACGGCAGCGCAAACACCGTGTGCGGCAGCTTCACGAAGCTCGCCCACCGGGAGATCGCGCCCGGGCTCGCGAAGGTCTGTCCCTCGCGCCCACCGCCCTCCACCGCCGCCGGTGCGCCGCTCATCGCCGCGGGCCGAGGCCGAGCGTCGGCCACATGGCGTCCACCGTCGCCTTCGTCGCCGCGTCCATCTCGATCACCGTTGGCCAGTTCCGCGTGAACCCCTCTTCCGGCCACTTCTTCGTCGCATCGAGCCCCATCTTGCTGCCGTAGGTGAAATGCCGGCTCGAATGATCGAGCACGTCCACGGGTCCCATGGTGAAGCGCGCGTCCCGCTCGGGGTCGATGTTGTTGAGCGCCACCCACCACGCCTCCTGCGGGTTGCGCACGTTCACCCAGTCGTCCACGACCACCAGCACCTTCGCCAGCGACATCAGCCCCTGCCCCCACATCGCGTTCATCACCTTGAACGCCTGCCCCGGGTACTGCTTGCGGATGGACACGAACACGAGGTTGTGGAAGATCCCCTCGGCCGGCATGTGGTAGTCCACTATCTCCGGCAGGGTGAGCTTGAGCAGCGGAAGGAAGATCCGCTCGGTGGCGTGGCCCAGGTAGAAGTCCTCCATGGGCGGACGCCCCACGATCGTCGTCGCGTACACCGGGTGCTTCCGCATGGTCACGGCGGTGATGTGCACGCGCGGATACAGGTCCGCCTCGGAGTAGAAGCCGGTGTGATCACCGAACGGCCCCTCGGTCACGAGCGGCTCCGCCGGGTCGATGTACCCCTCGAGCACGAACTCCGCCTCGGCCGGGACCTCGAGGTCGCACGTGAGCGCCTTCACCAGCTTCACCGGCTTGCTCCGCAGGAAGCCCGCGAAGAGAAATTCGTCGATCGTGGGCGGCAGCGGCGCGCTGCCCGAGTACACGCTCGCCGGGTCGGCGCCGATGGCGATGCACACCGGCATCTTCTCGCCACGGGCGCCCATCTCGCGCCAGTGCTCCGCGCCACTCTTGTGCCGTTGCCAGTGCATGGCCACGTGCTTCGGCCCCATCTGCTGCACGCGATACATCCCGACGTTGCGGATGCCCCGCACCGGGTCCTTGCTGATCACCATCGGCAGCGTGATGAACGGACCGCCGTCCCCCGGCCAGCAGGTGATGATCGGCAGCTTGTCGAGGTTGATCGCGTCGCCCCGCCACACGACCTCCTGGCACGGCGCGTCGCTCGCGACCATGCGCGGCGGGAACTTCGACACTTCGAGCAGGCGCGGCAGCAGCGAGAGCTTCCCCATCAGCCCTTCGGGCACCTTGAGGTCGAGCAGCTTGGTGATGCGCGCTCCCACCGCGTCGAGGTCCGTGACGCCCAGCGAGAGCGCCATCCGGGTCATCGAGCCGAACAGGTTGATCGCCACGGGATAGTCGGAGCGCGATCCGTCGCGCAGCACCACGTGCTCGAAGAGGAGCGCGGGGCCGCCCCCGGGCTGCTTCATCACGCGGTCGGCGATCTCGCAGAGCTCGAGGTGCACGCGCACCGGCTGGGTGATGCGAACGAGTTCGCCGGCCTTGTCGATGGCGGCAATGAACTCCTGGAGGGTATCGAGGGTCATGGCGTGTCGTGAACGTCCGGGGCGCCGGGACGTTCCCCGACATGGATGGCCGCCACGCCGAGCGTGAGCGACTGCCAGCGGACGCGCGCGAAGCCGGCCGTCGCGAACCGCGCGGCAAGGGCCTCCTCGACCGGGAAGTGCTGCACCGAGCGCGGCAGGTAGGCGTAGGCCGTCCGGTGGCCGCTGATCAGGCCGCCGATCATCGGCAACACGTGATGGAAATAGGCATGGTACCCGGCGCGCACGAGCGCCGAGCGCGGCGTGGAGAACTCGAGGATGACGAACCTCCCGCCCGGCTTGAGCACGCGGTACACCTCGGCCAGCCCCGCATCGAGGTCCGCCACGTTGCGGATGCCGAAGGCGACCAGGGCGCCGTCCATGCTCCGGTCCGGGAGCGGCAGCTGCAGGGCATCGGCGGCGACCGGCGCGATGCGCCCGCCCCCCTTCCCCTGTCCGGCGCGCAGCATCGGCTCGGCGAAGTCCGCCCCGATCACGCGGCCGCGAAAGCCCGGCGTCGCCGCGAGTTGCGCCCCGACGTCGAGGGTGCCCGCGCACAGGTCGAGCCACGTCCCGTCGGGGACGCGCTCCAGCCCGAGCTCGGCAATCGCCCGGGCCCGCCAGCGCACGTCGACGTTGAAGCTCAGCAGGTGGTTCAGGAGGTCGTAGCGCGGCGCGATCTCGGAGAAGATCCGCTGCACGTACGCGCGCTTCCCGGCGTCCCCTCGGGCGGCCGCGTCGGCCTCGCGCGCTTCCAGTTCGACATTCGCCGTCACGGGAGGAAAGCTCGCGGGGGGCGGGAGGCGCAGCAAGCGCCGATTGGCCCCCGGCGCTGGATTGCCCCGGTCGCACCGCGTAGCTTCCCTCTCGCGAGCGCAGGGGAGAGCCCCGGGAGCGCCGCACCCGCATGCCGCCGACGCGACTCGATCTCGAGAACCTCCCCGATGCGGATGTCGTCGCGCTGGCGCAACAGGGCCGCGACGACGCCTTCCGCGAGATCATCCGGCGCTACGAGCGCCCGGTGTTCTCACTCGTGTACCGCATGGTGCGCGACCGCGAGGTCGCCGAGGACCTGTCGCAGGACGCCTTCATCCGGGTCCTGAACCACCTCGACAAGTACCGCTCCGAGTTCAAGCTCTCGAGCTGGCTGTTCAAGATCGCCAACAACGTCGCGATCGACCACCTGCGCAAGCGGCAGCTCGACACGATCTCCATCCACGGCTCGCCGCACGCGTCCACCGCGACGGACATCGAGGCCACCTCGTTCGACATCGCCGATGGCGGCGAGAACGCCCTCGACGAGATGGCCGCCAAGGAGCTCGGCGGCGAGATCGAGCGCGCCATCGCCAAGCTCCGCCCCGAGTACCGCTCCTGCATCATGCTGCGGCACGTGGAGGGGCGCTCGTACGAGGAAATCGCCTCCACGCTCGACCTCCCGCTGGGCACCGTCAAGACCTACATCCACCGCGCGCGGCACGAGTTGCGCGAGGCGCTCGAACACCTGCGCGAGTGACGGGGCGCACGCGTCCCGCTCCAACCCGCGCACACTGAAACCCACCCCGGATTCCCGCCGTAGAGCAGCACACGGAGACCTGCATGACTGAACAGCACCTCGAACCTGCCGACATCGAACTGCTCATCGACGATGAGCAGTCGCCGGGGGCTGCCCCCCTGGCGGCCCACGCGGCGCGCTGCGACACGTGTCGCGCGGCGGTCGTGGAGGCGCGCTTCGTGTCCGAGATGCTCTCGACCGCCCCGCACCTCAAGCCGACGCGCGAGTTCACCGAACGGATCATGGGCTCCGTGCACGTCTCCGCCCCGTGGCACGTGGCCGTGGGCGACACCGTGCGGGCCGTCGTCCCCGAGAGCGGCGCCGCCCGCGTCACCATGGGCATCGCCGCGGCCCTGGCCGGCATCGTCACCACGGCGGGCGTGGTCTGGGTGGCGCTCCGCGCCGATCAGGCGGCGGTGGTGACCAGCCTGGCCGCCGAGCGCGGTGGCGCCATGGTCCTGCGCGTCGCCAACGACGTGGCAGGCGGCATCTTTGGTCCCACGGCCGTCGAGCTGCTGCGCACCCATGGGCTGACGGCCGTTGCCATCGCCATTCCACTCTTCCTCCTCACCTCCGTCGCGGCGCTCTCGGGGCTCAATGCCCTCGGCTCGTCAGCGCGGATGCGGAGGAACTGAGCGATGCGCCGCCTGTTCCGCCTCTTCGTGGCCGTCGTGGCAGCCTGGATTCCCGTGCTGGCGCTCGCGCAGTCGCCGACCGACTCCGTGGACCGCCTGCTCAAGCTCGTGGGCCGCGAGCTCCCCGGTCGCACCCTGCCCGAAAACGCCAGGATCACGGCTGGGGCGCGCACGGTGCTCACCGGCGCCCGCGAACCTGGCGACGTGGCCACGGCGGGACGCCTCGAGATCCTCGGCGACGTCGCCGGCTCCGCCTATGCGCTGGGCGGCGACCTCGTCGTGGGCCCGGGAGGCCACATCCGCGGCGACGCCATCGCCGTTGGGGGGGATGTCCGCCTCGATGGGGGCCGGGTCGACGGCGAGATCCGCCGGATTTCGGCCAAGCCGGCCGCCAGCACCGCCGCCGCGGTGGAGGACGAGGGGGTCCTTCCCGCAGCGTGGCGGGCGCCGCTGGCGCAGGCCACCGGGTGGCTCGTGATGCTCCTCCTGGTCGGGATCGGCACCCTCGTGTTCGCCGATCGGTACCTCGATGGCGTCGTGCGCGAGCTTGATCGTTCGGTTCCGCGGGCGTTCCTGATCGGCCTCGCGGGTGAGCTGGCCCTGGCCCCGGCGCTCGGACTCATCTGCGTCGGACTTGCGCTCACCCTCCTCGGCATCCTCGTCATCCCGTTTGCCGTTGTCGCCTTCGTCCTCGCCGCCGCAGGGCTCCTCACGCTCGGCTACCTCGGCGTCGCGAGCATGGTGGGCAGCGCCCTCATGCGCGACAATGCCCGCCACTCGGCGCGCGGCGCCGCCCTGCGCTCGCTGCTGGTCGGCCTGCTGGCCCTGATGGCGTTCTGGCTGCTGGCCGGACTGGTCGGCTCGAGCGGCACGCTGCTGCTCGTCACGCGTGGCGTGGCCGTGGCCATCACGTGGGTCGCCGCGACCACGGGCTTCGGCGCCGCCATCGCGTCCCGCGGCGGCGCGCTCAAGCGGCGCCCGCTCGCCAAGTCGCCGTCGGGCGGGGGTGACGGCGGATGGCAGACGCCCACGCCGGTGCGCGGCGTGGCGGCGGCCCAGCGGCCCGCGACCACGGCGGGTTCGGGAGATCGCCGGTGAACCTGCGCTACGTGCAGCTGCAGTCGCGACTCGCCAACCCGCGCGGACGCCCGTTCGGCCCGTTCGCGGGCCGACGGCGGCGCGTGCGGTCAGGCGCAGCGGCGTTCGTCGTCCTCGGCGGCGTGCTGCTGGCGCTCCTGCCCAGCTGCGCCGCCGGCCAGGGCTGGCGCGCCGTGGATGTCGCGCGCACCGTGACGGACTCGCAGCCCGTGGCCGTGCAGGTCCGGTACGGCGCCGGCCAGCTCACGGTGCGCGGCGCCGATGCGCCGTACCTGTACCGCATGCAATTGCGATACGACGAGACGCGCAGCAAGGCCGTGAACACCTTCGACCCGGCCCGGCACCTGCTGACGCTCGGCATCTCGGGCGACAACCTGCGATGGAGCCCGGGCAAGCGCAGCGAGGCCGGCGAGATGACGCTGGCCCTCACGCGCGCGGTGCCCATGGACTTGTCGCTCGAGCTCGGCGCCACCGAAAGCACCCTCGATCTCACCGGCATGCGACTGCGGACGCTCTCGGTGAAGAGCGGCGCGAGTGCGACGAGCGTGCGCTTCGACGCCGCATCGGCGACCCTCATGGACCGGATCGACGTGGATGCCGGTGCCGCCGCGTTCAAGGCCACCGGGCTCGCCAACGCCGGGGCGGCGAAGATCGACGTCACGGGTGGGCTCGGGCTCGTGGAGCTCGACTTCGGCGGGGTGTGGCGGCGCGACGCCGAGCTCTCGCTCACGCTGGCGATCGGCGGCGGCGAGATCACCGTGCCCGGCGACGTGGGCGTGCGCATCCTCTCCGAGCAGACGCTGGGCTCCCGCGACTTCGCCGGCATGACGCAGGTGGCGGACGGCGCCTGGGAAACGCCGCGCTTCGCCGACGCCAAGCACAAGCTCGTGATGCGCGCGAAGACCACCATGGGAACGCTCAAGCTCGTCCGGCGGTAAGCCGCGCGACGCGCTAGACCGCGCGGCGCTTCCACCCGCCGTGCGCCCAGATCGCCATCATCGCCAGCGCCCGGGCAATCGCCGTCCCGGTGATCACCCACCAGATCCCCACCGTGCCCCACTGCGTCGCGGCCCATGCGGCGAGTGGAATGCGCAGCATCGTGATCGCCGTGCTCGTGATCATCGGCGGCAAGGTGTACCCGGCCCCGCCGAGGGCGCTCTCCAGCACCACCTCGGTGCACACGGCCAGCTCCGACCAGGCGCCGATGCGCAGGTAGCGCGCCGCCTCGTCCACGACGCTCGGGTCGCCGGTGAACACCATGGCCATCCGCTCCGGAATGGTCAGCGCCATCACGAAGAAGACGAGCGCCGGCACCGATGCGTAGCCGACGGTGATCCACGCCGCCTTCTCGGCGCGATCCACCCGGCCGGCGCCCAGGTTCTGGCCCACGATCGCCGCCGCGCCCGCGCCGAACCCGACGCCGACCATGTAGAGCCAGCTTTCCACCCGGTGCCCCAGCCCGAGCGCGGCAATGGCCGGGGTGCCGAAGCGCGCGGTGGTCCGCGTGATCATGGCGTAGATGAGCGAGAACACCACCCCCGTGGCGGCCGTGGGCGCGCCCACCTTGCACATCGTGCCGATGAGCGGCCAGTCCACCCCCCGCCAGCGGAGCATCCCGCGCCGAGCGAGCACCACGAGGCCGATGGCGAAACAGACCGAGCGCGTCGTCACCGTCGCGATCGCGGCGCCCCGGATGCCCAGCGCGGGCATTCCCATCAGGCCCAGGATCAACACCGGGTCGAGCACCAGCGTGACGCTCACGCTGGCCGCGAGGAGCAGGAGCGGCGTCTTCGTGTCGCCGCTCGCGCGGAACGCGGCGTCGACGGCGAAGAAGCCGAACAGCAGGGGCGCGCTCCACAGGTAGGTGCCGAGGTACTGCTTGCCGAGGGCGGTCACCTGCGCCGGCGTCTGCATGCTCGCGAAGATCGCGTCGAGCCCCAGCTGTCCGGCGATCGCCAGGGCGACGCCGAGCAGCAGGGTGAGCACGAGCGCATTGGTGGTGGCGTGGGCCGCCTCCTCCGGGCGTCGTTCGCCATACCGGCGCGCGGCCACCGCGGTCAGCCCGATGCTCACCATCTCCGCGATCGAGATGATGAGCCACACCCAGAACAGGCTCGTGGTCACCGCGGCGAGCCCCGCCGACCCCACGTACCGGCCGACCCAGAAGGTGTCGACGGCGGTGAAGAAGGTGAGGAGGAGCGTCGACCCGACCGCCGGCAGGGCCACCCGGAGGACGACCTTCCGCAGGTCGCCCTCGATGATGGCCGCCCCGGGGCTCATCGCCCGGCCGTCACGCCCGCGCGCTCAAGCACCTTCGTGGCGATGGCGTCGAGCGCCTTGGCCGCGGGGGAGTTGGGGTCGGACGCCACGATCGGCTTCCCGTCGTCGCCCGATTGCACGATGCGCGGATAGAGCGGCACGTGGCCGAGCAGCGGCACGCCGAGCTCGTCGGCGAGCGACTGCCCGCCGCCCGAGCCGAACATCGCGATCGGCTTCCCCGTCTCGGGGCTCTCGAACCAGCTCATGTTCTCCACGATGCCGTACACCGGCACCCCCACACGCTCGAACATCTTCGCCCCGCGGAGCGCGTCGCCCACCGCCACGGCCTGCGGCGTGGTCACGATCACGGCGCCGCTCACCTGCGTCGCCTGCACGAGCGAGAGCTGCGCGTCGCCGGTGCCCGGCGGCATGTCCACCAGCAGCACGTCGAGCTGCCCCCAATCCACGTCGCGCAGGAACTGCGTGATGATCTTCATCACGATCGGACCGCGCCAGATGGCGGGCTGGTCGCGCTCGATCAGGAAGCCGAGCGACACCACCTTGACCCCGTGCGCCGCGTTCGGGATGATCTTCTGCGTGGCGTTGTTCACCGGCAGCGGCCCGTCCACGCCGAGCATGCGGGGGATGTTGGGGCCGTAGATGTCGGCGTCGAGGATCCCCACGCGCACGCCGCGCTGCGCCAGCGTGACGGCGAGGTTGCTGGCCACCGTCGACTTTCCCACCCCGCCCTTGCCCGACGACACGGCGATGATCTTGCCGAGCAGCGGGTAGGTCACCGGCTGGGGCGCGGGCACGCCGCGCTGCGCATTCTGCGGCGCCGCGTCCATCACGGGCAGCGCGCGCGATCCGCCCGCGGCCGCCGCGGCCGGCGCCTTCGGCTTCGGCGCGAACTCGGCCGGGTCCCGGGGGTCCACGCGCACGTCGGTGACGCCGTCCACCTGTTCCACCGCCCGGCGCACGGTGCGCACGAGGGTGGCGTCGTCCGCCGGCTCGAGCAGCAGCGTGAGCCGCACCTTCCCATCGGTGGTCGTGGCCACGTCGCGCACCATCTCGGCACTCACGACGTCGCGCCCCAGCCGGGGGTTGGTCACCGTGCGCAACGCGCCGTCGATCTTCTCTTGCAGCGTGGCCATGCTCAGCTCACGGGAATGGTGAGGAGGTAGTGGCGCGCGGCGTCCACCACGCGCGATTGCACATCGGCCAACGCCCCGGGGATCAACGCGCCGCTCGCCTTGGTGTGCCCGCCACCCCCGAACTGGCGGGCCAGCACGTTCACGTCCACGGCGCCGGTCGAGCGGAACGACACCTTCACGCGATCATGCCCGAGGTCGCGGAAGAAGAGCGCCAGGCGCGTGCCGGCGATCGACCGCGGGTGCTCCGCCACGCCGTCGATGTCCTCCGGCGTGAGCCCGTGCCGCTCAAGTGCGCCGGCGGCGAGCGAGATCCACGAGAGCCCGATCGCCGGGTCGGTCTCCACCGATGCCAGCGCCTCGCGCAGCAGGTGGAGCCGCCCCACCGGCAGCGACTGGTACACCGACCGGTAGATGACCTCGGGCTCGACGCCGGCCGCCAGCAGCTCGGCGGCGATCGCGTGGCAGCGCGGGCTCGTGTTCGAGAAGCGGAAGCCCCCGGTGTCGGTGAGCATCGCCACGTACAGCGGCACGGCCGTCTGGGCGGTGAGCGCGATGCCCATCACGTGCGCAAGGTCGCGGATCATCTCGCCGGTTGCGCACGCCGCGATGTCCGACGCCGTCACGTCGCCCGCGGGCTCGTCGTGCGCCACGTGGTGGTCGATGACGAGGCGCGGGACCGTGAGGGCGCGCACCGCGTCGGCCAGGTGGCCGAGGCGCCCGACGTCGCTGATGTCGAGCACCAGCAGGAGGTCGGCGCCCTTGAACGCCTTCGCGCCCTGCTCGCTCCGCTCGTCCACGTCGGGCCCCAGCAGGAACCGGAAGTTCGCCGGCCACGGCGTGGGGTTCACGATCCGCACGTGCAGCCCGCGCGCCATCAGCAGCCGCGCGACCGCCACCTCGGAGCCGCAGCCGTCGCCGTCCGAGTTGATGTGCGTGGACAGGACGACGGTGCGCCCGGGCGTGAAGTACGCCGCCACCGCCTCGAGCGCGGCACGGCGCACGGGTGGCATGGCGAGCAGGTCAGTGAAGGCAGGCATGCGGGGGGTGGAAAGACAGCGCGGCGCCCCCGGGAGGGAGCGCCGCGCTGGAAGATAGCGGGTGCCGCGGCCCGAATGGGACCGGACGCTAGGCGGCCCGCGACAGCTTGGAGTGCGACCTGCCGTACAGGAAGTACACCGCCAGCCCGATCGCCATCCACACGATCAGCCGGATCCAGGTGTCGCTCGGCAGCCCGTACATCAGGTAGCCGCAGATCAGG
>JANLSF010000676.1:0-1749 GCA_031362285.1 Gemmatimonadota bacterium
GCGTCAAGATCGGCGAGCGCGACTTCAACCAGCGCCTCGATGCTCGTGAAGGCCGGATAGCCCGGCATGGGCGGCAGCGCGATCATGCCGATCACCGGCCGACTGCCGGGAAAGAGCGCGCGGAACCGGCTCATGACCTACGGTGCCTCATCCACGGTGGCTCCCAGGTGACGAATGACCTTCGCCGCGCGACGCGCCCCGGCGTGCAAAGCGGCCGCAATGTCGCGGTCGCGCATCCATGATACCGTGAACGCCGCCTGGAAGGCGTCGCCGCAGCCGGTGGTGTCCACCCGTTCGGCGATCGGCACCGGCTCGGTCGGCGCATCGTGCCGCGCGCCGCGCCACAGCGCGCTGCTCCCGGCGGCGCCGCGCGTCACCACGAGCAGGGTACGGCTCCGCGCGGAGTGCGGCAGGAGCTGCTCGACCGTCGCCTCGTCGCCGCTCACGAACAGCACGTCGACGACGTCGAGCAGTGGCACGAGTCCCGCGAGGTCGGGTCCGAGATCCTCGCCGTCGAGCAGGTCCACCACGCGAGTCGGACCGAGCGGCGCAGGTCGCAGGATCGGTTCCACGAGTGACGCGATCTGCCGGAAGTACGGCACCGCGACCACGTCAGCGCCGGCAATGAGGGCGAGGTCACGCGCGTCCAGCCGGAAGCCGGCAAGCACGCCGGGGTCATAACCGCCTGGCGGGAAGATCCGCTCCCCGCCCGAGGCGAGCGTGATCACCTGCGACGTGGTGTCCCCGGGCCGCTGATGCACGCGGCTCGCGTCGATGCCCTCACGAGCAAGGCGCAATCGCACCGCCTCGGCCGCCACGTCGGCGCCCGTGCAGCTCACGAGTGCCACCGCGTCGGCGCCCTCGCGCCGGGCGTTGATCGCGAAGTTGAGCGAGATCCCCCCCGCGTGCACCACGCCGAGCTCGACATACCGGTCCTGCGTGCATTCTCCAACGGCGACGACGCGCATGCCGGCTGACGGGATCGGGGGAGGGCACGAGGAGCGCACGGCGGCGTGCACGACCGGAGGCCGATAATGCATGCGCGTGTCGCGTGGCCGCAAGCAGCGCGGCGCCGTTGCGAGGTTGTTGGACAGCAGAGCGGCGCGGCGTCATCTTCCCCATGTGACGTCTTACCACGCGCATCCGCGCTTTCGCGCGCTCCTGGAGCGGATGAAGCTGACCGGCGTGGGGACACCGCCGTGAGCCCTGCCGTCGTGGACGAGGCGTTGCGCGGACGGCTCTCGGCGCTCTGCGACGAGGGGTGGGCGATCTTCGAGAAGTTCGACACCGACGTGCGCGACCACCGGTTCCACTCCTTCGTGGCGGCCGACTACGAGGCCGTGCTGGCCGCGCTCGTGCAGGTGTATCACCCCGAGCGTCGCTTCCTCGAGTGGGGCTCGGCGTCCGGGGTGATCGCGATCATGGCCGACCTGCTCGGCTACGACGCCTGCGGCATCGAGATCGACGCCAGCCTCGTGCGCACCGCGCAGGCGCTCGCGACGCGCCACGACTCCCAGGCGCGCTTCGTGACGGGGAGCTTCCTCCCCGAGGGGTATCGCTGGGTGTCTCGCGATCGCGACGGCCGCACCGGGAACGTGGACGCAGGGCGCTCGGGCTACCTCGCGCTCGGCTGTGCGCTGGAGGAGTTCGACGTGGTGTTCGCCTACCCGTGGCCGGGCGACGAGGCCATGATGCTCGACGTGATGCGGCAGTACGGACGGCCCGACGCCCTGATGTTGCTGTACGGCG
>JANLSF010000678.1:0-3569 GCA_031362285.1 Gemmatimonadota bacterium
GTCGCCGTAGTCCGCGGCGTCGGGGGCCGCCCCGATGCCAACGCCATCGAGCACGATGAGAGCCGCCCGGCGAGTCACGACGATGCACCCTGATAGCGCCGGCCCAGCCGCGCGCGCAGGCCGGTGAGCAATTCGTAGGGCGAGCAGGGCACCAGTTCCGCGAGTTCTTCCGGGGTGATCAGGTCGTCCCCATCGGTGCCGAGGGCCGTGACGAGGTCGCCGATGCCGCACGGCACCTCGGTGACGTCCAGCATGGTCATGTCCATCGTCACGTGGCCCACGACACCCACCCGTCGGCCGCGCAGCAGCATGTGGGCCCGATTGCCCAGCGCCCGGCGATACCCGTCCGCGTATCCCAGCGCGACGGTGGCGATCCGCCGCGGCGCATGCGCCACCCACACGGCCTCGTAGCTCACGCTCTCGCCTCGCTCGACGCGCCGGATATCCGTGATGCGGGCGCGCACGGCCACCACGGGCTCCGGCTCGATCAGGGCCCCGGGCCCGCTGCCCACTCCGTACAGGAAGACGCCGGGACGGATCATGCCATACTGCGAGTGCGCTCGCCGGCTGGAGGCGGCCGAGTTCTCCGCGTGCAGGAGCGCCGGAACGGTGGGCAGTGCCGCGAGCGCCTCGCGAAACCGGCGCTCCTGCTCGACCATGCTCCCCTCGCCGCGTTCCGCGGCCAGGAAGTGGGTGAATGCGCCTTCGGGCGGAAGCCGGCGCACCACGTCGGCCAACGCACCCGCCTCGTCCCACCGCACGCCCGCGCGCGACATGCCGGTGTCGATCGAGAGGTGCCACGCCCGGCCACCGGCGGCCCGCCACTGCTCCACATCCTCGGCGCGACTGAGCGCGAGCGTGAGGCCAGCCGCTGCGGCGCCCTGGAATTCCGCCGCCAGCACCGGAGGACACACGAGGATCGGCGCGACGAGGCCCCCCTCGCGCAACTGCAGGCCCTCGGCCACCGTGGCAACGGCGAAGCCCCACGGCGCCTCGGGCTCGAGCGCACGGGCCACCGCGACGGCTCCGAGCCCATAGGCGTCGGCCTTGACCACCGGCGCGAGCCGGGTGGCGACGTGCGCCGCCAGCCGGCGCGCGTTGCGCCGGAGGGCGTCCAGATCCACGTCGAGCCATGCCCGGGCGTCATCGGGCAACACTGGTTGGCGGTGCATTCCTGGGGGTGCTAGCGTTCACGCATGACCGAACAAACCACGAAAAATAGCGCATCGCTCGACGACGCGCTGCACCTCATGCGGGACCTGCGCCGCCGCTGTGACTGGGACGCGGCCCAGACGCACCAGTCGCTGCGCCCGTACCTGATCGAGGAGTCGCTCGAGGTGGACGATGCGATCCGGACCGGGAACGACCGGCACCTGCGCGAGGAACTGGGCGACCTGCTGCTCCAGGTGCTCTTCCACGCGGTGGTGGCCGAGGAGCGCGGCGCCTTCGACATCGGTGCCGTGGCCGGGGGGCTCGTGGCGAAGATGCGCGAACGGCATCCGCACCTCTACGCGGGCGGGGAAAAATCGGGATGGGAAACGCTCAAGGCGAAGACGCCCCGGCACTCGGTCGCCGATGGGCTGCCGCTCGACCTCCCGGCGCTGCACCGCGCGCACCGACTCCAGGACCGGGCCGCCGGCATGGGGTTCGACTGGCCCGATGTGCAGGGACCGGTGGCGAAGGTGGCCGAGGAACTGCGTGAGGTGGAGGCCGAGCTGGGCGCTGCGGACGCCGCGCCGTCGCCGCACCTCGAAGGCGAGTTGGGCGACCTGCTGTTCGCGGTGGTGAACCTCTGCCGGAAGGCCGGCGTGCACTCGGCGCTCGCGCTGGAGCAGGCGAACCTCAAGTTCGTGCGCCGGCTCGACGGGGTGAGTGCGCTGGCGCGGACGCGCGGGCTCGACATGGCCGGCATGGACCTCGCCGCGCTCGACCTGTTGTGGGACGAGGTGAAGGCGTCGGAATGAGGGGCGAGGCCGGCCCGCGCGTGGCCGGCCTCGCTCCCGCCGTCACTTCTGCACGGCAAACACGAAGGGTTGCTGCACCAGTTGCCGCACCTTGTGTCCTGCGGCCTCGGCGGGAATGAAGCGTGCGAGCGGCAGGGTGCGCTCGACCGCCTGGGCGAATAGCGCATGCGTGTTGCGCAGGACGCGGACGGAGCCGGCCTCCACCCGGCCGAGCGTGTCCACCACGAACTGGGCGATCACCTCGCCCTCCACGCCGGCCGAGCGCAGCAACTCCGGATAGCGCGGACGTGGCGAGTCGGCGAGGGCGAGCACGGGCTTCTCGACCGCGTGTTCGCTCCAGACGCCTCCCGGGGCGCCCTCGACGGTGCCGGGGCGAGTCATCGTGCCCGGCGAGGGATCGCTGGCGAAGGCATCCGGAGGCGCGATGCCGATGGGGTCGGAGACGGGCGGCAGGTGGGTCGGCACTGCCACGTCGATGCGCGGAACGGCAACCACGATCATCGTCGCCCGGGGGGCCGAGATCCCGGTCCGGTGGACGGCGGAGACGTTCCTCGCGGGCACCGGCGTGTAGATCATGGTGCTCGGGCGTTCCGGCGGCGGGCGCCGCGTGCCGGCCTGCGCCGTCGCCGCGGCCGCGAGCACGATCACCGCGGCGTGGATCGTGATGCTGAGCGCCGCGCCGCGCGCGGGGCGCTGGACGGCACGACGGGTTTCGAGCAGGGTCCCGAACATGTTCCCTCCGGTGGTGGGGGCGGGCGTCGATGCCCGCTCCTCATCAGTACCGCCGGAGGGTTGCGTGGTCCTTCGTCTCGCATGACGAATCGGTGAAGCACGCGTGAGGAGGCGATGAACGCCTCCCCACGCTTGAGGGCTACTTCTTCGCGGCGCCGCCCATTTCCTCGTAGGCCTGCTTGAGGATGTCGTCGGCCTTCACGAAGCCGTTGGCCCCGAACTTGGCTTCGTAGTCGGCCAGCGGCTTCCCGGCGAGGAAGTCGGCCAGTGACTTCTTGCCGCGCAGCGCCGCCTGCGTGCGATCGCGCACCGCCTTGAGCAGCGTGAGGTAGCCCTCGACGTCGGCGCGGGTGGCCACGTCGCCATGCCCGGGGATGTACTTCGTGTCGGCATCGGTGAGGGCCAGGATCCGCTCCACGCCGGCGAGCAGCCCGAGCAGCGAGCCGCCGCTCCCGTTGTCGATGAACGGGAAGCCGTAGCGGACGTACACGTCGCCGCCATGCACGACGTTCGCCTTGACGAACTTGATGAAGACGTCGCCGTCGGTGTGGGCGTTCTTCACGTGCACCGCCTGCAGCGTCTCGCCATTCTGGTGCAGCGTGATCGACTCCGGGAAGGTGACCACCGGGAGCGCCGCCTTGGGCGACGCCGGCGTCTTCTGGTTGAAGCGCGCGCTGAACTGCTCCTTCGACATCCGCTCGCGGACGTTGTCCTGCGCGACGATGATGACGCCGGCCTTGCCGAGGTTCTCGTTGCCGCCGGTGTGATCGCCGTGGAGGTGCGTGTTGAGCAGGAACTTCACGGCACCGGGGGTCACCGACTTGATGGCGGCGAGGATCTTCGGGGTCAGCGGGGCGAACTGGTCGTCGATGA
>JANLSF010000731.1:0-7965 GCA_031362285.1 Gemmatimonadota bacterium
CGGCAAGCCGAAGAAGGTCGCCCTCGTCGCGTGCATGCGCCGCCTCCTCGTGATCCTCAACCAGCTGCTCAAGACGCAGCAGCGGTGGCGGGCGACCTCGCCCACCACCGCTTGACTTTCAACACAGCTACTCTGTGGTAACCGTCGGTTCTCCCCCGCGTCAGGCCAGCGCCGCGTCGAGCGTCTTCGGCACCTCGGACAGCGCCTTCGAGATGATGCACCCGGTGCGCGTGGCCTCGGCGTGCGTCGCGAACGTCGCGGCATCGATGCCCGGCACGGTCCCGCGGACCGTCAGGGCGATGTTCGTGATGCTGAACCCCTCCCCCACCTTCTCGGCCGTGACGTGGGCGGTGGTCACCACGTTCGTCACCGGGAAGCCGGCCCGCTCAAGCGCCGCGGAGAGCGCCATGGAGTAGCAGGCCGCGAGCGCGGCGCCCACCATCTCCTCGGGATTGGTCCCCTTGGTCACGCCGAACCGCGTGCCGAAGTCGTAGGCCCCGCTCAGCAGGCCGCTCTCGCCGCTGAAGCTGCCGGTGCCTTCACGGAGCTTTCCGTTCCACTGCGCCTGCGCTGTCCGAACCGCCATGGTCGTGTCCTCGATGCTGGTTGGGGTGCCCTATTCTATCGTCTTGCTGAACCGCGTGACGCTCACGTACACCAGCACGGTGGCAATGCCGGCCATGAGCAGCCCCTCGCGCCAGATCTGCCCCGGGCCCGTGCCCATGAGGAGGATGCGGCGGATGACCTTCAGGAAGTGCGTGAGGGGAAGGATCGCCCCGAACCACTGCGCCGGCAGCGGCATGGCCTCGCGTGGGAACACGTAGCCCGAGAGGAGGATGTTGGGCATGATGAAGAAGAACGACAGCTGCATGGCCTGCGCCTGGGTGCGCGCCAGGGTGGAGATGAGCAGCCCCACTCCCAGGCTCGCGAAGATGAAGCTGACCGCCGCGAGGTAGAGTAGCGCGATCGACCCGTGAATGGGCATGTCGAACAGCCATTTCCCCAGCAGGATCACGACCGTCATCTGCACGTACCCCACGAGCACGAACGGCACGAGCTTGCCGAGCATGAGGCTCGTCTTCCCCATGGGGGTGACGATGAGCTGCTCGAGGGTGCCGCGCTCGCGCTCCCGCACGATGGCGGTGCTGGTGATGAGCGTGAGGGTGAGGGTGAGCAGGATGCCGATCACCCCGGGCACGATGAACACCGCACTCCGCTGCGCCGGGTTGTACCACGGGCGCACGCTCACTTCCACGGGGAGGCGGCGCGTCCCGAGCGGCCCGAGCAGTTGCTGCGCGCGCGCGGCGCCGGCCAGTTGCGCCCCCGCGAGGGCGGCGGCCGAGGTCTGCGGGTCGGCGGCGTTCACCAGCACCTGCGCCTCGGCGGTGCGTCCGCGCTTCACGTCGTGCATGAAGTCGGGGGGAATGACGAGGGCGGCCTTGGCCCGTCCCAGCTCGATCGCGTCCTGCGCCTCGGCGCGCGAGTACACGTTGCCGGCGTGATCGAAGCTGCCGGAATTCACGAAAGTGGCCACGAGGGCGCGGCTCTCGCTCGTGCGTGATTCATCGAGCACCACGAGGGGCTGGTGGCGGATGTCGGTCTGGATCGCGTAGCCGAAGAGGGCGAGCTGCAGCGCGGGGAAGCCCACGATCATGGCGAAGGTGAGCCGGTCTCGCCGCATCTGGACGAACTCCTTCCAGAGCATGGGCCAGACTCGCCAGTGGGCCACCCGGTCGCGCAGGCGCATGGGCGCCGGCATGGGGGCGCTCACGTGGTCCCCTCGTCGCGCCGCTGCAATTCGATGAACACCTCTTCCACCCTGGTCACGCCGAACTGCTTCGTGATGTCGGCGGGCGTGCCGAGGGCGATCAGGTGGCCGCGCGAGAGGAAGCCGAGGCGCTGGCACTGCTCGGCCTCGTCCATGTAGTGCGTGGTGACGAGAATCGTGGTGCCGGCGGCGGCGAGGTCGTAGATGGAGGCCCAGAAGGCGCGGCGCGCAGCCGGGTCCACGCCAGCCGTCGGTTCGTCGAGGAAAAGCATGAGCGGCCGGTGCGCGGTGGCGCAGGCCAGCGCCAGGCGCTGCTTCCACCCGCCCGAGAGGGTACCGGCGAGCTGGTGGGCGCGCGGCGTGAGCCCGAGGTCGCTCATGTGCGCGGTGAGGCGGGCCGTGCGCTCCTTGCCGATCAGCCCGTAGACGCTGGCGTAGAAGCGCAGGTTCTCGGCCACCGTGAGGTCGTCGTAGAGCCCGAACCGCTGCGACATGTAGCCGATGTTGGCGCGGATGCGCTCCGGTTCCGTGCCGACGTCGAACCCCACCACCGACGCGCTGCCGCTCGTGGGTTGCAGCAGGCCGCAGAGCATGCGGATGGTGGTGGTCTTGCCGGAACCGTTGGGCCCGAGCAGCCCGAACACCTCGCCGCGACGGATCTCGAGGTCGAGCGTGTCCACGGCCACGAGGTCGCCGAACAGCTTCCGAAGCCCGACCGTGCGCACGGTCGTGCGGGTATCGGGCGGGGCGGCCGCGGTCATGGGCGGCGCCGGCTACTTGGAGGGGGCCACGGCGCGCGGCGCGATGCGCACCGTGATCGGCAGCCCGGCCTTGAGGGTGCCCGTGGTGTCGGCGAACTCGATCTTGACGCCGAAGAGGAGGTCGGCACGCTCACGCTCGGTGAGTGCCACGCGCGGCGTGAACTCGGCGCGCGTCGCGATGGAGGTCACCTTGCCGGCGAAGTCCACCGCTGGATAGTCGTCGAGGTGCCCCACGGCGGCCGCACCGGGCACGATGCGGGGGAGGGCGCCCTGGTTCACGTAGACTCGCACCCACGGCTTGGTCACCTGGCCGATGGTGATCGCCGCCTGGCCGGCGCCGAGCATCTCGCCCGGCTCGGCGTTGCGCGAGGTGACCACGCCGGCCACCGGGGCGAGGAGGACCAGGTCTTTCGCGGTGGCGCGGACCGCCTGCGTGGCGGCACGGGCACGCTCGGCTTCGGCGCGCGCGCCGGCAATGCGCTCGGGGCGCGAGCCCTCGCGGAGGAGGGCGAGGGCGGCCTGCACGGCGTCGCGGCGGGCCATGGCGGAACGCGCGGCCGCCTGCGCGGCGGAGAGCTGCTGGGCCGACACGTTCTGCTGGGCGGCGAGCGCAGAGACGCGCTGGAGGTCATCGGCGGTGCGCGTGACTTCCGACTGTGCGGCGGCGAGGTCGGCCTCGGCGCGCTTCAGTTCCTCGGAGCGGGCTCCCTTGAGCACTTCGGCCAGGGTGGCCTCGGCGCTCCGGGCGCGGGCCTCGACTTCGTCGAGGTTGGCGCGGAGCGTGGCGGTGGTGAGCACGGCCACGGTGTCGCCCAGGTGGATGGACATGCCTTCGTCCACCAGCATGCGGACCACCCGCGCGGGTGCGGCCGCGGCCACGTCGACCTCCACGACTTCGAGGGTCCCCGTGGCTTCAATGGTGTCGGACGGTGCGGCGCGGCAGCCGGCGAGGGCGAGGCCGAGCGCAAGCAGGGGAGCGGTTCGGCGGCGAGAGGTCACGTGGGCGCGACGGCGGGAGGCGGGGGGGAACCTTCGTTCCCTGACGGGTGACTGACGCTGGAGGCGCATACAGCGCGCCGAACTGAAGTCTGGGCGGTGCACGGGTGGGCGTCCATAGGGGTGCCATGCGCCACGTGGCGGAGCGGGAGCGGCGGTCGGTAGCTTGTCGCGATGTCCGACCTCTCCACCGACATTCCGCTCCCCCCCGCCATCGAGAAGGTGCTGGCGCGGTTCAAGGTCATGGGCCGCGAGGAGAAGATGCAGGCGTTGCTCGCGTACGCGCGCAAGTTGGAGCCGTTGCCGGAGCGGTTCGCTTCCCTTGATCGGGAGGCGTTCACCGTGCCGGAATGCCAGACACGGGTGGACCTCTTTCCGGAGGTCCGGGAGGGGCGGCTGTGGTTCTATGTGGACGTCAATGCGCGGCAGTCACCGACGATTGCCGCCTTCCTGAGCCTGCTCCTCGGGGCGGTCAACGGCGAGACGCCGGAGACGGTCCTGGCGATCCCGGCCGACTTCGTGCCTCGCGTGATGGCGGGCATCGGTCTGGCCGCGCGCGAAACCGGGCTCACGGCGATGGTGCAGCGGATCAAGCGGCACGCCCGGGAGGCGAAGGCCGCGTAGAGCGGCAGGATCACATGCGGACACTCAGGGTGGACGTGCAGGTCGTGTGGCGGGCACTCGTGGCGGCGCTGGCGATCATGATCGGCGCCGGCGCACTCGAGGCCCAGGATCCGGCGGCGAGGGCCGGCGCGGATTCGGCGCGCCTCCCGCGCACCGGCGCGCTCAAGGGGGTGGTGGTCGGCCAGGACGGCAAGCCACTCTCCGGCGTCGACGTGGTGGTCACGACGACCGCCTTGCGCATGCGGTCGCGCGGCGATGGGTCGTTCCAGATCAACGGCATTCCGCAGGGCGACTACGAAGTCGTCTTCCGGCGGCTGGGCTACGACCCCGCCTCGTTCACGCTGAGCGTCGTGCCCGGTCAGCAACAGGAGGTGCAGGTCAAGCTCGCCAGGCTGACCCAGATGCTCGACACGGTGAACGTGACGACCACCGTGTTCAACGAGGTCAGCGGCGTGGTGACCGACACGACCGGGCGCGCGCTGGCCGGCGTCGACGTCGAGATCGACGGCACCGAGCACCGGATGCGCACGCGGGCCGACGGCGGCTTCCTCTTTCTCGACATCCCCGCGGGGCGCTACATGCTCCGCGTGCGGAAGCTCGGATACGCGCAGGTGCGACGCTCGCTGGAGATGGCCAAGCAGCTGGAGCGCCGGATGGGGATCCAGCTCACCCCATTGGCGCAGATGCTCTCGGCCAACGAGATCATCGCGCAGAGCGGGCTGTCGGCGGCCGACTCCGTGGCGCAGGTGGAGTTCAGCATCCGGCGGCGGATGGCCGGCTCGCAGAGCGACCTGCTGGTCAAGGAAGACATCGCCGACCTGCAGAAGACGCCGCTCAGCTGGGCCATCCGCCAGAAGGCGAAGGGGATCGCGGCCAAGGAACTCGCCGGATCGGCGTGCGTGCTCATCGACGGGCAGGCGCCGCTCGTGGACGCGGGCACGGGGGTGCAGCTCGGGATGGCCGGGCGCGGGCCGTCGTTTGGCGGTGGCGGCGGCAACTCCAATCCGGCGGACCGTGGGGCGCCCGGGGGCGGGAGCAACTTCACCGTGCTGCAGACGCTGTTCGCCGATCAGGTGGAGAGCGTGGAGCTGTTCCCGGCCGGATCGGAGAACTCGCAGACGGCGTGCAGCCGCTTCCCGATCAGCATGCCGCAGTGCGGGTGCGACGCCGCACGACCGGTGCCGATCGTGGTGGTCTGGCTGCGCAAGTAAAGGCCGGCGATCTTCCGCGCCCCGGTGGCGCGGCGGGAGCCGTCCGGCGAGATTCAGTGACGGCGCCCGGGCCCCTGTCGGGGCGGGCGCCGTGTCTGTTTCACCCGAACTCACGACGCCCATGCCCGCCCAGACCTACGCCACGCACCGGAAGTGGGTGCCCCTCTGGCACTACATCGCCACCCCGATCGCCCTCCTCGGGCTGATCAAGTCGCTGTACGACCTCCGCTTCGGCATGGACCTGCACGCCATCGAGAAGGTGGTGTTCATGGTCGGCTTTGCCGCCACCGCCTACCTCGCGCGCCAGTCGGCGGTCACGGTGCAGAACCGGTTGATCCGGCTCGAGGAGCGGCTCCGCTTGCAGTCCGTCCTCCCCGACGGGATGCGCGGCCGCATCGTGGAACTGTCGACATCGCAGCTGATCGGCCTCCGTTTTGCGGTGGACGGGGAACTCGCGGGCCTCGTGGAGCGCTGTCTCTCCGGCGAGTTGAAGGGGGCCGAACAGGTGAAGAAGGAGATCCGCACCTGGCGCCCCGACGAACTGCGCGCGTAGTCCCTTCGTCCATCATTTCCAGGTACCGCCCCACATGTCCGTGACCATCACGCTCAACCTCGACGGCCCGATCAAGGTCGAGGGCGACATCGTCCTGCAGGACCACGCCGGCGTCGCCATTGCCACCACCCCCGGCAAGGCCGTGTTCCTGTGCCGGTGTGGCCAGTCGTCGAAGAAGCCGTTCTGCGACGGGACCCACAAGCGGATCGGCTTCACGGGGTCGAACCCCGCGGCCGTCGCGTAGCGGACGCATGCCGGGGACCCTGCTGAACGCGTGGGCGTGGAGCACGACGGTGCTCTGCGTGCTCATCGGGTTTCCCTTCTGGGTGCTCCTGTTCTGCGTCACCGCCCCGTTCGATCCGGGGCGGTACGCCGCGGGCCGGTTCTTCCGTCTCATCGCCGTGGCGGCGATCCGGATGAACCCCCTCTGGCGGTTCACGGTGGATGGCCCGGCACCGCGCGACCCGCGGCGCCCCTACGTGGCGGTGTCGAACCACGAGTCGTATGCCGACGTCTTCCTCATCTCCATGTTTCCCTGGGAGATGAAGTGGCTGGCGAAGACCACCATCTTCAAGATCCCCTTCATGGGATGGATGATGGAATACTCCCTGGACATTCCGGTCAAGCGCGGCGACCGCGAAGGCGCCGCGGCGGCAATGGCCGATGCCCGCGACCGGATCGACCGGCGGGTGAGCGTGATGTTCTTCCCCGAAGGCACGCGCTCGAAGACGCGCGAGATGCTCCCGTTCAAGGATGGCGCTTTCAAGCTCGCCATCGAGACGGGTTCGCCGATCCTGCCGATTGTGGTGGCCGGCACGCGCCGCGCGATGGCCAAGGGGAGCTTCCAGTTCAAGCCGGCCGTGGCGCGCGCGCGCGTGCTGGCCCCCATCGAAACCGCGGGGATGACCGTGGCCGACCTTCCCGCGCTGCGCGACCGGACGCGCGCCGTGATCGACGAGGGGCGCATTGCCCTCGCCCGCGAATTGGGGATCGAGGTCGGTGGCATCGAGTCCGCGACGGCCTGAGTCGCCCGCCGCCTCGCCGGTGGACCTGGCGGGGCTCGAAGAGCGGCTGTCGCGTCCTGACGATGCGGTGATCGCGGCGCTTGGCGCCTGCCCGGGCGACGTGCTGGTGCTCGGCGCCGGCGGCAAGATGGGGCCGTCGCTCGCCCGGATGGCGTCTCGCGCGGCGCAGGCCCTGGGCGATGGACGCCGCGTGATGGCCGTCTCGCGCTGGCGCGATGCGGCGGCGCGCGCGGCGCTCGAGGCGGACGGGGTGGCCACCCTCACCGCCGACCTCGAGGATGACGCGGCGCTCTCGGCGCTCCCCGACGCGCCGAACATCGTGTACATGGCGGGACAGAAGTTCGGGACGACCGAGGCGCCGGAACGCACCTGGGCGCTCAACGCGGTGCTTCCCGCGCGCTGCCTCGCGCGGTGGCCGGCGGCCCGCTGGGCGGCCTTCTCCACCGGCAACGTGTACGCGCTTTCGCCCGTGGGCGGCCCGCATGCGCGCGAGACCGACACGCTCTCGCCCGTCGGCGCGTACGCGGCGAGCTGCGTGGCGCGCGAGCGGGCGTTCGAGGAGGCCGCCCGGCAACGCGGCACGCCGAGCGCGACCGTGCGGCTCAACTACGCGGTGGACCTCCGCTACGGCGTGCTGGTGGACATTGCGCGCAAGGTGCGCGACGGCGAGGCCATCGACGCCACCATGGGATGGGTGAACGTGATCTGGCAGGGGGACGCGAACGCGATGGCGCTCCGGCTGCTCGCGCACGCGAGCGCGCCGCCGCTTGCGGTGAACGTGACCGGCCCCGAGCGCCTCTCCGTGCGCGACCTGGCCGAACGGTTCGGCGGCCGCATGGGAATCCTGGCCGACGTGCGCGGCGTGGAAGCGCCCGATGCCCTGCTCTCCGACACCACGCGGATGCACGGGTTGCTCGGCGCGCCCACCGTCACGGCGCCGGTGCTGATCGAGTGGGTGGCGCACTGGCTCGAGCGGCGGATGCCGTTGCTCGCCAAGCCGACCAGCTTCGAGGTGCGCGATGGCAAC
>JANLSF010000782.1:0-14190 GCA_031362285.1 Gemmatimonadota bacterium
CGGCAAGCCGAAGAAGGTCGCCCTCGTCGCGTGCATGCGCCGCCTCCTCGTGATCCTCAACCAGCTGCTCAAGACGCAGCAGCGGTGGCGGGCGACCTCGCCCACCACCGCTTGACTTTCAACACAGCTACTCTGTGGTAATCGTTGTGCTTTCTCGAACTACGCGCTGTGGTAATCGTTGTGCTTTCTCGAACTACGCGCTCGCCTTCGGACTCCGCCGCATCAACCAGAACAACCGCAACGCATGCGCCACGCTCACCACGAGGATCACCACCGCCACGAGGCGGATCAGCCCGGCGATACGCACATCGTACTTGAGCCACCCCACCGTCGAGAGCAGGTAGTTCCAGTCGTGCCCCGTGTACGGCCCGTCGTCACCACTGCCGTCTCCCAACCCCATCAGGTCCAGCTCGAGCGCCCGCGCGTCGGCGCAGTAGGTGGCCACGCTCCCCAGCCCGAGTGCCAACCACGCCCCGCAGAACGAGAGAGCGAACCAGTCGCGCTGCTTCACGAACAGCAGCAGCGCCGCCCCCACGGGCAAGAGCAGCTGCATGAGCGACCCGCCGAGGACGCCCACGAACAGGCCGAACGTACCAAAGGCGAGGTGCCCGAACTCGTGGATGTGGTAGTCGAGGGCGGCGAGAATCCCCACGAAGAAGGCGCTGGCCCCCTCGGGGTCGCGCGTGAGGTCATGCCGGATCATGATGAAGGCGGCGAACCCCACCCACGCCAGCACCGCTGCGCGCCACCACGGGCTCTTGCCGGCGGCCCATTCGGCGGAAGTTCCCTCGTCCCCGGGCATCGCTCAAAATCATCGGGCGACGCCTTGAGCGGCACCCCTCCGGGAGCGACCTTTCCCCCTTCATGCGAAAGCTGCTGGCCATCCTCGGGACCCTCGTGGTCGTTCACGCGGCCCTGCTGTTCGTTCGCCCCGGTGGTGCCGCGCCTGCACCCAAGGCGAAGACCGTGCGCGTCGGCATCGTGTTCGACCTGGGCGGCCGGGGCGACAAGTCGTTCAACGACGGCGCCTACCTGGGCGGCGAGCGGGCCCGCAAGGAACTCGGCGTCGACGTCACCTTCATCGAGCCGGGCGACGGCACCGACCGCGAGGCCGGCCTGCGCCTGTTGGCCGCCGAAGGGATGGACCTGGTCATGGGCATCGGGTTCATCTTCACCGACGACATCGGCACGCTCGCGCGGGAATACCCCGCCACGCACTTCGTGGGGGTCGACTACGCCGTCTCGTTCGACAAGGACGGCAAGCTCCTCCCGCTCCCCGCCAACGTGGCCGCGCTCAAGTTCCGCGAGGAAGAAGGGTCGTTCCTCGTCGGCGCCCTCGCCGCCCTCGCCGGCGGCTCGAAGAAGCTCGGCTTCGTGGGCGGCATGGACTCGCCGCTCATCCGGAAGTTCGAGGCGGGCTACGCCGCGGGAGTGAAGCAGGTGTGCGCCGACTGCGAGGTGATCGCGCAGTACGCCGGCGTCACCCCGGCCGCCTTCCGCAACCCGAGTCGCGGCAAGGAGCTCGCCCTCTCGCAGTACCAGGCCGGCGTGAAGGTCATCTTCCACGCCTCCGGCTCCACGGGTCTCGGCGTGTTCGAGGCGGCGCGCACCATGAACGCGCTGGCGATTGGCGTGGACGCCGACCAGTACCGCGAGGCGCCGGGCCACGTGCTCACCTCGATGGTGAAGGGGATCGACGCCGCCGTGTTCGACATGATCAAGCGGGCGCAGGCGGGCACCTTCACCGGTGGCGTGATCGGCTACGGCCTCGCCGAAGACGGGGTGGGCTACGTGTACGATGCCAACAACAAGGCGCAGATCCCCGACGCGGTGCGCGCGCGCGTCGAGGCGATCAAGCAGGAGATCATCAAGGGCGCGATCAAGGTGCCGTCCGTCAAGTGACCACCACGGCCACCACCGACACGCCCGCCCTCGCGCTGACGGGGATCGCCAAGGCCTTCGGCCCCGTGCAGGCCATCCGTGACGCGTCGCTCACCGTGGCGCGCGGCGAGATCCACGCCCTCGTGGGGGAGAACGGCGCCGGCAAGAGCACCCTCATGCGCATCATCGCCGGCATGTTCACCCCCGATGCGGGGCAGGCGCTGGTCGACGGGCGCGACGTGACCGGGTGGGACACCAACGCCGCGATCGCCGCCGGCGTGGGGATGGTGCACCAGCACTTCATGCTCGTCCCCACGCTCACGGTGGCCGAGAACGTGATGCTGGGCCGCGAGCTGACCAAGGGGTGGCAGCTCGATCGCGCCGCCGCCGAAGCCGCCGTGCGCGCGCTCTGCCAGACGACCGGGCTCGTGGTCGATCCCACGCGCACGGTGGCCGATCTGAGCGTGGGCGAGGCGCAGCGCGTCGAGATCCTCAAGGTGCTCTTCCGCGGGGCGAAGCTCCTGATCCTCGACGAGCCGACGGCGGTCCTCTCGCCCCCCGAGGTGCTCGAGCTCTGGCGCGTGCTGCGGACCCTGCGCGCCAACGGCGATACGGTGGTGCTCATCACGCACAAGCTCGACGAAGTGATCGACATCTCCGACACGATCACGGTGATGCGCGCCGGGCGGACGGTGGGACGCATGGCGACCGCCGGCACGACGCCGTCGGACATCGCCCGCGCCATGGTGGGGCGCGACGTGACCCTCGCCCAACGCGTGGACACCGGCGTGATCGTGCCGGCAAACTCCGCGCCGCGTCTCGAGGTGCGCGACCTCACCGTGCGCGGCACCTCGCGCGCGCGGGCGGTGGACCAGCTGTCGTTCACGGTGGAGGCGGGGGAGATCTTCGGCATCGCCGGCGTCGAGGGGAATGGCCAGACCGAACTGATCGAGGCGCTCGCCGGGCTCCGCCCCGCCGACAGCGGCTCGATCCGCATGGACGGCCACGACATCACCCACGACGGCGTGGCCGAGCGAACCGCGCAGGGACTCGCCCACGTCCCCGAGGACCGGCACCTCCGCGGCCTCGTGCTCGACTACTCGATTGCCGACAACCTGATCCTCGGACGCCAGCAGCAGTATGCGGGACGGCTCTCGATCGACGCCGAGCGGGTGAGCGCCAATTGCGTGGCGCAGGTCCAAGCCTTCGACATCCGCCCGCCCAACGGCGACCTCCCCTCTCGTGCCCTCTCCGGCGGCAACCAGCAGAAGATCGTGATCGCCCGCGAGCTCGGCGGCGAGCGGTGGCCGAGCGTGATCCTCGCGGCGCAGCCCACGCGCGGCGTCGACGTGGGCGCCATCGAGTTCATCCACGCCCGGCTGCGCGCCGCCCGCGACAGCGGCGCCGGCATCGTCCTCGTCTCGGCCGACCTCACCGAGGTCCTCGCGCTCTCCACGCGCGTGGCGGTGATGTACGGCGGACGCATCGTCACGGTGATCCCGGGCGACGAGGCCACCCCGGAGGTGCTCGGCGGCTGGATGACGGGCGCCACGCGCGAAGGTGCGGCATGACGACATACGCGACCACTCGCCCGGGCGCCGCATGAGCACCACCCAACGGTTCAGCTGGGAGGAGTCGCTCCTCCCCCCCGCCATGGCGCTCGCCATCGCGATGGTGGTGGGCGACCTCCTCATTCTCGCCTTCGGCGCCTCGCCGGGCCACATCTTCGGCATGCTGCTCGAGGGGACGTGGGGCAACGCCTACGGCATCGGGCAGACGCTGTACAAGGCCACCACGCTCACGTGCACGGGGCTCGCCGTCGCCATCCCGCTGCGCGCGGGGTTGTTCAACATCGGCGCCGAGAGCCAGCTCGCGGCCGGCGGCTTTGCCACGGCGCTGGCCATGCTCGCGCTCCCGGCGGGGGTGCCGTGGCCGCTCGCGGCGCTCATCGGCGTGGTCGCGGCCGCGCTCGGCGGTGGCCTCGTGGGCGCCATCCCCGGCGCGCTGCGCGCGAAGTTCGGCGCGAGCGAGGTCATCGTCACGATCATGCTCAACTTCGTGGTGCTGGCGTTCCTCAACTGGGTGGTCGCCGCGAAGATCCACGTCCCCGAGTCGCTGCACACGCCGGAGATCGCCAGCGGCATGGTGCCGCGCTTCGCCGACTTCTCGGCCACCTTCCGCGGCTCGGCGGCCAACCTCTCCATCGTGCTGGTGCTGGGCCTCGCCGCGGCCGCGTGGTGGTACCTGTTCCGCACGACGGCCGGCTACGAGCTGCGCGCGGTGGGGCTGCAGCCCGCCGCCGCCGAGAATGGCGGCGTGCGCCTCGGCCGCACCTGGTTCCGCGCGCTCACCCTGGGTGGCGCGCTCGCCGGCATCGGTGGCGTGAACTACGTGCTCGGCTACAAGCACTACTACGAGGAAGGGTTCGGCACCGGCTCGGGCTATCTCGGCATCGCCGTGGCGCTCGTGGGGCGCAACCACCCGGCCGGGGTGGTGCTCGCGGCGCTCCTCTTTGCCACGCTGTCGCAGGGCGGGCTCGCCGTGAATGCCGTGGTGCCCAAGCAACTCATGGAAGTGCTGCAGGCGGTGGTGATCCTCGCCGTGGCGATCTGCGTCCCTGAAGTGCGGCGCGTGCTCAGGAACTCGGCCAAGGCGGTCGCATGAGCGCGCTCGACATCCTCGCGCAGGTGCTGCGGATCGCGGTGCCGTACCTGTTCGCGGCCGCCGGGGGCGTGCTGTCCGAACGAGCGGGCATCATCGCGCTCACCCTCGAGGGCTACCTGATCGCGGGCGCCTTCGGCGCGGCCGTCGCCACCTACTACACCAATAGTCCATGGCTCGGGCTGGGCGCCGCGGTCCTCCTCGGCACCCTCGTGGCGTTGCTGCACGCCATCGCCACCATCCGCTTCAAGGCCGACCAGGTCGTGTCGGCGGTCGCGCTCAACCTGCTCATGGGTGGCGCCGGCGCCTTCTTCCTCCGCCTCATGTTCGACTCCTCGGCCAACTCGCCGCGCATCCCGGCGCTGGGCGATGGACTGGGCAGCGGACTGGCGGCCACCTTCGGCCAACCGCTCGTCTGGATGGCCTTCCTCGCCCTCCCCGGCGTGGGCTGGCTGCTCGGCCGCACCACGTTCGGGCTTCGCGCGCGCGCCTCGGGCGAGTATCCGCAGGCGGCCACGTCGCTCGGCGTGTCGGTGCCCCGCGTGCGGCTCACGGCGGTGCTCCTCTCGGGCGCCATCACCGCGCTGGGTGGCGCCTATCTGGCCTTCGACCAGCACAAGTTCACCGACGGGATGAGCGCGGGACGCGGTTTCATCGCGCTCGCGGCAGTAATCTTCGGACGGTGGGAAGCGCCACGCGCCTTCGTGGCCTGCCTGCTCTTTGCCGCCGCCGAAACGATGCAGATCCGGCTGCAGGGCTCGCCCCTCCTCCCCTCGCAATTCGTGGAAATGATTCCGTACGTGCTGACCATCGTGGCGCTGGCTGGATTCGTGGGCAAGTCGGCCGCCCCGTCGGCGCTCGGAAAGGTCGACGCATGACGCTCCAGGAAGGCGGAACCACGCTGGCCGTCCCGACGATCAACTCGACCCCCGTGCTGGTCGGGCTCGCGCTGCTGGCCGTCATCGTCGTGTTCTTCCTCGTGCGCGAGCTGCGGAACGTGCCCGCCAAGCTGCACGTGCTGATGTTCACCGCCTTCCTCGACATGGTGGGGGCGCTGATCATCGTGCCCCTGCTGCCGTACTACACGAGCCGCCTGGGGGGCGACGCCGAGACGGTCGGGCTCCTCGTGAGCTCGTTCGCCATCGCGCAGCTCGCGTCGGCGCCGCTCTGGGGCAAGTTCTCCGACAAGTTCGGGCGACGTCCGACGCTGCTGGTGGCACTCGCCGCGTCGGCGATTGCCTTCGTGCTGTTCGGCTACGCCGAATCGATCCTGATGCTGTTCATCTCGCGCCTCGTGCTCGGCGCGGGGGGCGGCACGGTGGGGGTGATCCAGGCGTACGTGGCCGATGCCACCGAACCCAAGGATCGCGCCAAGGCGCTGGGGTGGCTCTCGGCGGCCACCAACCTCGGCGTGGCGCTGGGCCCCGTGATCGGCTCGTGGGCGGCCGGCATCGGTGCCAACACCTACGTGGTGGCGGGGCAGTCCATTCACATCGGCCACGCGGCGCCGGGACTGCTGGCGGCCGCGCTCTGCGTGCTCAACATCGGCTTCGCCTTCAAGTACCTCACCGAGTCGAAGTCCATGACCGGCGAGCACGCGGTGCACACGCCGCGCGGCACGCCGTCCGCGCCCCGGGACGCGGCGCCGCGCCCGGGCGCCTGGACCGCCATCTCGCGGGTGATGTCGCACCCCAGCGAACCGGCGGCGCGCCTCATCCTGATCTACGCCATCACGATGGGCGCCTTCATGGGGGTGAACGCGGTGCTCGCGCTCTTCCTGGCGGCCGAGTTCAACGTGACGGAGCAGACCATCGGCTACTTCTTCATGTACATCGGCGTCATCAGCGTCATCACGCGCGTGATGGTGCTCGGCCGGCTGGTCGACAAGATCGGCGAGCCGCGCCTCTCGCGGATCGGCATGGTGCTGCTCGCCGTGGGACTCGGCGGACTGCCGCTGGCGCGGAACATCGGGATGCTGGCGCTGTTCGTCGCCCTCATCCCGCTCGGCACGGCGTTCACCTTCCCGTGCGTGACGGCGATGCTCTCGCGCGTGACGGACGCTCGCGATCGCGGCCTGTTCATGGGCGTGCAGCAGACGTTCGGCGGCGCCGCGCGCGTGGTCTTCCCCATCATGATGGGCGTGCTGTTCAAGCGGCTCGGACACGGCTGGCCCTTTGCCGTGTCGGCCACGCTGGTGCTGGCGACGATCACCCTGGGCTTCGGGCTCGACAAGGTCGTGCGTCCCAAGGCCGCCCCGCAGGCGAGCTGACGCGCTAGTCGGTCGCGCTCGCCCCGGCGAGGAACTCCCAGGGCGGCGGCTGGTCGATGACCATCTGCGCGAGGATCACGAGCTGCATGCCGCGATCCTGCGCGCTCTTCTGCATCACCCGGTACGCCGCGGCTTCGTCGTACCCCGTGCGCTTCATGAGGATGCCCTTGGCGCGCTCGACCGTGGTGCGATTGTTGAGTCGCCGGCGCACGTCGTCGGCATCGGCGCGGGCCTCGCGCAACGCCCGGGCGCGGTTCACCGCCAGCCGCACCGCCGCGTCGAGCACCGCGGGCGGCGCCGGCTTGGGGAGGAAGGCCACCGCCGCGGTCGCGTCCGCCTCCGCGTCGCTCAAGGCCGTGTTGGGGTCACCCGTGAACAGGATGATCGCCGTCCCCGGACGATCACGCGTGATCTGTTCGGCGGCCTCGATCCCCGACCCGTCGGGCATGTGCACGTCGAGCAGGACGACGTCGGGGGTCGTCTCGCGGGCGCGCTCCACGGCTTCGCGACCGGAACTGACCTGCGCCACCACTGCATGTCCGCACGCGATCAGCACCTTCGCCAACAGCATGCGGGCGTTGGCGTCGTCTTCTGCCACCAGCACCGTGATCTTCGCCATCTCGCCCTGACGGGTTCGAAATGAGCTCCAACTGTCCGCCAGGCAACGTCGTCGTCGCCGATGCGCGATGAATGGGGCCGGGCGTGAACTGATCGCCGCGTCCATGCGGCTGCTCACCCGGCAATGCGATCCAGCAACTCCTGCGCCGCGAGCGGCTTTCGCAGGATGAAGTCTGCACTCACGGAGGGGGGTGGCGCCAGTTCCCACCCCGTAATCAAGCCGATGCGAATGGCGGGTGATGCGCGGCGCACGTCGTCCACCAGCTCCCAGCCATGACCGTCGGGGAGGAACACGTCGGCAATCACCACATCGACCACGGGATGCGTCGGCGCGCCTCCCAGCATCGCGCGCGCCGACGCCAGGTCCCCCACTTCGACCACCTGATGTCCCGCGTGCACCAGCACCTCGCGCACCGCGCGCCGCCCCTCCGGCTGGTCGTCCACCAGCAGCACCCGCAACGACCGCCACGGTGGCCGCACTGTCACCGCGGGCGTGACGCTCCCCCGCGCCAGCGGGAAGCGCAACCGCACGGTCGTCCCTCGCCCGGGCGCCGATACCAGTTCCGCCGTCCCCCGGTGACGCCGCATGATGCCATAGACCTCCGAGAGGCCAAGCCCCGAGCCCGCCGTCCCCTTGGTCGAGAAGAAGGGGTCGAACGCCTGCTCGCGCACCTCCTCGCTCATCCCGATCCCGCTGTCCTGCACGTCGAGCCAGGCCTCCGCCTTCACGGCGTGCGCGCGGACCAGGATCGTCCCCCCGTTCGGCATGGCGTCGAGCGCATTCTGCACGAGGTTGAGCAACGCCTCGCGCACCTCGCCCACGCGCCCCACCACCACCAGCCCCGGATCAAGCGTGCGCTCCACGAGCACGCGGCTCCCCATGCCGCGCTGCGTCCAGGTGGGTTCGGCAATTCCCACCGCGTCGGCCACCGCGTGCGACAGGTCGAACCGCTGGTCGCGCCCATCATTCGGCGGCTCCTGCCGGATGAACCGCCCCACGCGCGCCGCCGTGGCCGCGCCGGTCTCCGCCGCCTTCTGGATCCGCTCCGCGTACTCCCGCACCTGGTCCGGGTCCTCGGCGTGCCGTTCGAGCAGCCACGAGGCGAGCATGATCGGGTTGAGCGCGTTGTTCACGTCGTGCATCACGCCGGCCGCCAGTTGCCCGAGGGCCGCGAGCCGGCGCTCCCGGGCGCGCGCCGACTCCTGCTTGAGCAACTCCCCCGAGCGGGCCGCCACCATCTGCTCCAGCCGGTCGCCCTCGGTCTGCACGTGCGCGACCAGCTGGTTCCCCATCTGCACCTGCGTCTCGAGTTCCTCGGCCAGGCGCACCCGCTCGCTCACGTCGCGCTCCACGCAGAGCGCGCCATGCACCATCCCGTTCGGCGCGCGGAGCGGCACCGCATTGACCTCGATCGTCGCCTCGCCATCCGGACGTTGCACGATGTACGTGTCGCCGGTCACCGGCTCGCCCCGGAGCGCCCGCGCCACGGGCGACTGTTCGAGGGCCAGCGGCCCGTGTGTCGGCGTGCGTGGCACCTCGCGGCTCCACAGCTCGTGCAGCGTCTCCACGATCCGGCCCGGCGCCGACCGTTCCGCCATCGCGTTCGCGCGCACGAGCCGGCCCTCGAGGTCGTAGACGCGCACCGCCTCGGGGAGGGCATCGAACACGGCCGAGAGTTGCGACACGCTCTCGGCCAGGTGCGTGCGCAGCTCCTCGCGCTCTGTCACGTCGGTGCCGATCACGACCACCCCGCGCGTGCTGCGCCGAGCCACCGGCACCAGCTGCAACTCGATCGTGTGGCGTGCCTCGCCCTGCACCGCGTCCACCCGCGTCGTGCGCATCACCCCGGTGGTGCGCACCTGCGCGATCGTGGCCGAGAAGTCGGCCGCGGTGCGCGGGAAGCGTGCCAGCGACGCGCCGTCGACGTCCCCCACCAGTGCGTGGTAGCGCACGTTGGCCGAGACCAGGCGGAGGGCAGCGTCGAAGATCGCGACCGCCATGGGGAGGGCGTCGAGCGCGGCCTGGTCGGCCCCCACGTGCGCGAAGAAGTGCGCGAGCCGCTCGGGGCCCGGGTCACGGTCCAGCGTTGCAGTCGGGGTGGGCTCGGTCATGGCGGCGGGCTGAAGCTACCGCCCGCCGGGCGCACTCACGAGAGGGGCCTGGACCCGGAAATGCGAAACTCCCCCGTGTGCGCGAGCCGCGCTTCTTCCTCGCCGCGTTCGCGCCCGGTGATGAGCCGGGAGCCCCGCTGGTAGGTGAAGTAGGCGTAGGCCCACTGCACCAGCACCGCCACGCGGTTGCGGAACCCCACGAGGAACATGATGTGGAGCAGCAGCCAGAACACCCACGCCGGCGTGCCACTCATGGTGAAGAAGCCGAAGTCGGCGATCGCCCGGTGCCGGCCGATCGTGGCGAGGTTCCCCTTGTTCACGTACCTGAAGGGGACTCGGGGCTGCCCGCGCAGCGACCGCAGGATCTGCCGCCCCACGTGGTCGCCCCCCTGCATGGCCGCCGGGGCCACCGCGGGCACCATCGAGCCGGCCGCATCGGTGGCCGCCGCAGCGTCGCCCACCACGAACACCTCCGGATGGCCGGGAATGCTCAGGTCGGGCTCGACGATGGCGCGAGCGGCGCTGTCGGTGGGAACGCCGAGCGTGCGGGCAATCGACGACGCGCGGTTCCCCGCCGCCCAGAACACCGTGCGCGACTCGATCCGTTCGGCCCCCACCCACACGGCGTCGCTCGTGACGTTGGTGACCCGCGTGCCCAAGCGGATCTCCACCCCCATCGCCTCCAGGTCGCGCTTCGCCCGCTCGGCCAGCGCCTCGGGAAAGGCGCCGAGCAACCGCGCCCCTCCCTCGATGAGGATCACGCGCGTCTTCCGCGTGTCGGTGCGGCGGAAGTCCCGCACGAACGCCTTGCGCGCGAGTTCGGGGAGCATCCCCGCGAGTTCCACTCCCGTGGGACCGCCACCCACGATCACGAACGTCTGGAACGCGGCACGCTCTTCGTCGCGCTCGCACCGCTCGGCCAGCTCGAAGCTCACCAGGAAGCGACGGCGGATTTCCAGCGCGTCCTCGAGGCTCTTGAGCCCCGGCGCGTGCGCCTCCCACTCGTCGTGGCCGAAGTAGGCGTGGCGCGCCCCCGTGGCGAGCACGAGGTAGTCGTAGGCGATCTCGCGGGCGTCATCGTCGAGGATGACCACGCGGCGCGCCGTGTCCACGTCGCGCACTTCCCCCATGAGCACCGTCGCGTTGCGCGCGCCGCGCAATATCCACCGGATGGGCACGCTGATGTCGGCCGGCCCGAGCGTGGCCGTGGCCACCTGGTAGAGCAACGGCTGGAAGAGGTGATGGTTGGTGCGGTCGATGACGGTGACGTCCACCTCGGCGTTGCGCAGCATGCGCGCACAGTGGAGCCCCCCGAAGCCGCCCCCCACGATCACCACGCGCGGGCGCGCCACCGTCACTTGCCGCGGAACCGGTTCCGCACGCGGGCGTCCCACGCCTTCATCCAGATCGCGAGCGAATCCGCCATCAGCTTCCGGTCGAGCGCCATCGGGACGATCGCCTTCTGCGCGTCGCGAATCCACGGGGGGAGCGACTCGGGGGCGATGTCGTTGCGCGCCGGGATCCGCAGGTGCTCGCGTGCGGCGATCAGCATCACCTCTTTCGACGCCACGAAGTTCACGAACACCGTGGCCGCCTCCGGGTGCGGCGCCCCCTTCACGATCGCGATGCCGTCCACCAGGAGCGGCGTGCCGCTCGCGGGAATCACCGCCTTCACGGGAATGTTGTTCCGCACGGCCAGCGTGGCGAGCTCGGGCATGTTGTACATCGTCACCACGCCGTCGCGCCGTCCCAGCTTCTGGAACAGGATCGTGGGCGACGCCGTGTACTCGCGCGTGTTGGCATCAATGCGTTCGAGCCAGCGCCACCCCTGCGCCGTGCTCCCCGTCTGCGAGATCGACCGCTGCAGCATCGCGCCGAAAATCGCCTGCATCGTGCCGCTCGGCGCCGCATCACGCAGCACCAGCTTCCCCTTCCACCGCGGCTCGGCCAGGTCGGCCCAGTCCTTGGGCGCGTCGGCCGCCTTCACCGCCACGGTGTTGTAGCCGATGACTTCGGGCGTGAGATACGTCCCATACCAGAAGCCGGCCGTGTCCTTGGCGTCGGCGGAGATCGTGTTCGCCCAGCTCGGCGCGTAGGGCACGAGCAATCCCTCGGCAGCCGCGCGGTCGAACATCTCCGACGGCGCCCCGAACCAGACGTCGGCCTTGGGCGCTCCCTTCTCGGCGCGGATGCGATCGAGCACGTCCTGCGAGGCGAGGTCCACCCAGTCGATGTCGATCGTGGAGTGCTCGCGCTCGAACCGCGCCTTGAGGTCGGTCATCAGCTCGCGCCCGTGCGGCGTGTACACCGTGATGCGGGTGCGCGTGTCGCTCACGCAGGCGGCGAGCGCCAGCGCCAGCAGGAGAGCGGGCAGCACCGTGCGGCGGCCACGATGCCGCGCCTGCATCTGGGGGGCGCGTGTCCTCACGGCGTGACGCGCGGCGCCTGCCCCGCCGCAATCAGGTTCGCCAGCAACCGCGCCGCGCCCGGATTCCCCGCCGGCAACTGCCGGAAGAGCGACAGCGTCGTGTACACGTACGTCCCCTTCCCCACGCGCGAGACCAGCAGCCCGCCGCGATTGGCTGGCTCATTGGGATCGTTCATCTCGAGCAGCGGCGTCCACGCGCCGTCAAACGCGCTCGGCATGTACAGCCCTCGCTCCTGCACCCACCCCTCGAAGTCGCCCTGGCCGATCTTGTTCGGCTTGGTGAGCAGCGTATTCGCGCCGTCGAGCATCGTCACCGGCGCATTCTCGAGCGTCACGCGGCTCGCCGGGCGCCCCAGCGTAATGGGATACGGCAGCACGCCGGGGCGCGTCATCTCGTATTGGCCGTACTGCGTGACCACCGTGCCGCCGTTCATGGCATACGCGTTGAGCTTGGGCGCCTGAGCCAGCAGCTCGGCGCTCGCCTCGAAGGCTCGCGGCCCCACCACCACCGCGGCATAGTCGCTCAATGCGGTGCCGGCCAACTTGGACGGGTCCACGATCGTGACCGAAAACCCCAACTGCACCAGCGCCGGCGCCACGTTGTCCCCCACGCCGGGGATGTAGGCGATGTTCGCGCGGCTCGGCAGCGTGATGTCCACCGCCTGGAGGTTGAGCACCGCCGGGCGATAGAGCGACTGCGGCCGGATGTGGTCGTACTCGATGGTGGTGTAGCCGGTCTCGTAGCGCGCCGAGCCCACGATGGCGGCCGCGCGCACCTCATGACGACCTGCGCCGAGCCGGCCGCGCAGCGCCACCTCGATCACGCGCTCCGCCATGGGCGGCAGCACCACCGAGCGCTCGGCGCTGTCGGCCACGAGCCCCGCCGGGAGGGTCAGCGCGAGCCGCATCACCAGCGTGTCGCGCGCCGCAGAGCGCAGCGTGACGCGCACCGTGCGGGCGATGGTGCGATTGGCCGGCGCATACTCGCTGCGAGCGCCGAGTGTGACGGTCACCGCCGGCGCCACGGCGGCCGGGCGCTGCACTTCGCCCTTCACCGCGTCGGCGTAGCGGTACACCACGGGCGCCGCGAGCCGCACCGTGGACAGCCCGAACACCACGCTCACCACCGCCTGCACGCCGCCCGCGTGACGATCATCGCCCCCCACGTCGGGGCGGACGGAGAAGATGTCGCCATCGCGCGGCGTGTCGAGCCAGTAGGGCGCCGTGCCGCGCGCGATCGCCAGCGGGAGCGTGGTGGTCCACGCCTTCCCCCCCTCGAGCATCACCAGGGCGCTCGAGCCCGCCGGCGCCTGCCCCGGCGCACTCGCGCCCAGCACGCGCACCACGCGCCGTCCGCGATTGTACAGCGTCACCGTCACCGGAATCGAGTCGCGCTCGGCGAAGGTGGCGCGGTTCACCACCGCCTCCACCACCAATCCCGACGCGAACTCGATGGCCCGTTCGGCGCGCTCGGCCACCGTGGCCAGCGACGTCTCGAGGTCGCCGGTGGCGGCGCTGGGCTGCGCGCAGCGGAGCGCGTTCACCGCGCGCGGGCAGAGGGTGCGGGCCACGCGCACGAGGGTGTCGAGCACCGGCACCGATCGCGTGGGGTCGAACAGGTCGAGCGCGGCGCGCGCGCGCCCCATGAGGGCGGTGAGCGAGTCGTAGCGCGAGCGCAGGGCAATCCGGTCGTACAGCGCCGGGGCCATGGCGGTGAGTCCGTGGCGCGCCCAGCTCGTGTCCACGCCGTCGAATATGGACCCCTCGCTCGTGGCCGGCGTGGCGTCGTTCACGCGGGTGGCCTCGCGACGCACCATGTCGAGCAGCTCGCCGCGGCGCTGCAGCACGCCAAAGCCCTGCGACTTGTGCTGCGAACGGCTCTCGCCCGAGAGTTCGCCCAGGGCGCGCCCCATGAGCGGCGAGTACTCCCCCACATCGAACTTGAGCGTGGCGTTGGCGGGAGTGAACCACGCGCTCCGATAGTACTTGGACACCACCCACGGCGCGCCGTACGCGCTGCCGAAGCGCACCGTGTCGCCGGCAATCTCGTACGCCTCGCGGGCCAGCAGCGCCGACACCTGATGGTGCCCGTGGCCGTCGCGCGGGGTGCCGCTGAACACGGCGACGATCACGTGCGGGCGGAACTGGCGGACCACGCGCACCACGTCGCCCAGGATCGAGTCCTTGGGCCAGTGGAGGTAGGTCTCGTCGGCGGTCTTGG
>JANLSF010000814.1:0-5111 GCA_031362285.1 Gemmatimonadota bacterium
TCATCATCGGCATCCTGGCCGCGATCGCGATCCCGAAGTTCGCCAACACGAAGGAAAAGGCGTACGTCGCCGCGATGAAGTCGGACCTGCGCAACCTCGCCACCGCCCAGGAGACGTACTTCGGTGACTACCAGACCTACGACGCCGCCAGCGCGGCCGGCCTGTTCGCGAAGAGCGGGCAGAACATCTGGAAGCCGTCGACGGGGGTGAACATCGTCGCCGGCGGCACGGCCGGCACGACGAACGGCTGGAATGCGCAGACCTCGCGCGCCGGCACGACGCAGACGTGCTCCATCTACGTGGGATCGGGCGGCACGGGCGTCTTTGTCGGCTCGGGCCAGCAGGAAGGCGAGCCGACCTGCTACTAGATCTCGCGGGACAATGCGCGCGGGCCAGGGGATCGCTCTCCTGGCCCGCGCTAGTGCTCGGCACGGTGGTTCCTCGGCAACAAACAGGTGGGGAGCGCAACAACCCGGGTAGGTGACTTCGGGCGCAGCGTGAGATGATGTCGCATGCGCCTCCCCCCGGTCGTCCCCCGCCCGCCGCGTCGCGGGCACACGCTCATCGAGCCGATCGTCGCCCTCACGCTGCTGGCGCTCGGCGCGCTCGGTGCGGCGGCCCTGCTCGCCACCGCCGCGCACCGACTGGCGCGTTCGGCGCAACTCGCCCACACCCGTGATGACGCCCAGGCGCGCGCCATGCGACTCGCCTCGGCGCCCTGTGCGGTCGACCTGCGCGGCGTCCGCACGCTCCCCTTCGACTGGACGGACTCGGCCACGGGCCAGCCGCATGCGCGCGCGGGAGGGACGCCATGTCCGTAGTGCATCAGGTCCGTCCAGGCTTCACGCTGGCAGAATCGCTCGTGGCACTCGTCCTCTCCGCGTTGGTGGTGGTGGCGGTCGGCGCGCTCGAACTCCGACAGGGAACGGCCGCCGGCACGGCCCTCGCACGCGCGGCGGCGCGGGCCCAACTCGCCGCGGCGCGCGCCGCACTCGAGGGCGAGCTCGCCGCCGTGATGCACGGAGAGAGCCGCCTCATGGTCGTGCACGACACCCTGCTCGAACTCGACGCCCATGTGGGCATGGCGCTGTCATGCCGGCCTGCCGCAGCCGGAGCGCGCACGCTGATCGTCACCGCGCACGGCGCTGCGGGCGCCCTGCCGACTAGCGGGTGGCTTCGAGCCGCCGCGCCGGGTGACTCGGTGGCCGTCTTCGATCCGTCGAACGGTCGCTGGGAGTCGGCGACGCTGGTGTCGGTGGCAACCGGGAGCTGTTCGCCCGGCGTGTTGGCCGGTCCCGGCCGCCTCCTCGCGTTGGCCGCGCCGGGCACTCCCGTCCCCGTGCCCGAGGGGGCACCGGTGGTCGTGCATCGGCACGTCCGATGGACCAGCTATCGCGCCGCCGATGGTCGGTGGTACCTCGGCGTTCGCGAGCAGACATCCGGCGCCTGGGCGAGCGTGCAGCCGGTTGCCGGCCCACTCGACGCGAGCGCCGGCCAGCCTCGTCCGTTCGCGCTCCTCGACGACGCCGGCGTTCCGTTGGCCCCCGGGGCCCCGATCGCGCTGGGCTCCCGTCTCGAAGTGGTGCTCGACATGGCCGACGCGGTGCCGGCCGATCGCGTGCCGCTGGTGGTTCCCGTGCGGCGGAGGCCCTGAATGCGCGCTCGCGTCGGGGGGGCAATGCTGGCCGTGCTGCTCCTCACGATCGTGCTCGCCGCGATGAGCGCGGCCGTGGCCGCGCGCGCCATTGCACATGCCGAATCGGCGCGCGCCCGCGATGGTGCCGACGCCGCACGTGCAACGGCGGACGCCGGCGTGGTCGATGCCTGGCAGGGGTGGGACGGGCCTGAGCGAGCTGCCGACAGCATCGGCACGGCCACCCGAGTGATTGTCTCAGGTGGAGCTTCTGTCGCCGAGGTGCGCATTGCCCGCGTGTCGAAGCGCTTGTGGTGGATTGCCGCTGAGGGATGGGCGGCGGGCGGTATGGCCGCCAGGCCGGTCTCGCGTGCCACCGGCTTCTCCGTGTGGCTCAGCGTGGGTGCGCCGGTTCCTTCGGCGGCGATCGTCGGGGCCGCAACGGTCACCGCGGACAGCGCTGCGCGCATTCTGGGGGGCCCGGGCATCCCTGACGGCTGGCGGTGTCCGGCGGTTCCAGCGCCCAACGCGCTGCGTCTGGCCACGCCCGCGCTCGTGCATGCCCCGGCCGGTGTCGTCGTGGGCGCGGTACTCGGGCCCGCCGCCCCCGGTCCCGACGAGGCCGCGCTGTGGGACGCGGAGTGGGCGGCGATCACGGCCCGGGCCGACGTGGTGCTGGGAGCCGACACGACGGTCTCGCCGGCGCCCGGGCTGACGCCGGCCACCTGCTCGACGGGCTGGGGGGAGCCCTCGCGCGCCGACAGTACGGCCCCCTGCCTTCGGCGCTTCGTCGTCGTGCACGCTCCCCGTGGACTCACCCTCCATGGCGGGCGGGGACAGGGCCTCCTGCTGGTGCAGGGCACGCTCACGCTCGAGGCGGACGCGCGGTTCACCGGCCTGGTCGTGGTGCGCGGCTCGCTCCGGGGGCAGGGTGGTGCCCGTGTCGTGGGGGCAGTCGTCCTGTTGCCGGACAGCGGAGCGGCGCCCACGGCGGCTCTGGCCGATTCGTCGTCGATTTGGGCCTCGCCGTGCGCCGTGTTGGGCGCCTTGGTTGGCGGAAGCCTGGTACGTGAGGTCCCGCGACAGGGATGGTTCGGGCTCTGGTGAAGTGGGCTGCAAATGACCCATAATGTTGTGACACAGGCACTTGGTAAACGTCGGGTGTTGTTACCTTTTTAATCCCGACTCGTTGGACAGGTGGTCACGCAGGTCGCCGGCATTCCCGGCGTCCCTCGTAGCCGGATCGCAATCTCCGAGCTTGATTCTGAGTCGGTGCGCGCGGTCCCCCCCCCGAAACCCGCTGGCTCATGGCGCTCTTCGGTCGGAACAAGACGACGATTGGCCTCGATATCGGATCCGGCCTCATCAAGGTCGCGGTCATCGAGCACGGGCGAAGCGAGCCCGAGCTTGCGAAGGTCGTGATCATGCCCCTCACCGGCGACGCGATCGTCGAAGGCGAGGTCATGGATCCCGGCATCGTGACGGACGCCATCCGGCAGGCGCTGGAGTTGGCGGGGGTCAAGTCGAAGACCGTCGTGACCGCCGTCGGCGGGCGCGACGTCATCATCAAGAAGATCCAGATCGAGCGCGTGAAGGAGCAGCAGGCGCGCGAGCTGATGCGATGGGAAGCCGAGCAGCACGTGCCGTTCGACATGGAGTCGGTGGAGCTGGACTTCCAGATCCTCGACCCCGATGGCGACGGCCTCGAGATGCAGGTGCTGCTGGTGGCCGCGAAGCGCGACCTCATCGAATCGAAGCTCCGCCTGCTCAACGACGCCGGCGTCGTCCCGGCCATCGTGGATGTCGACGCGTTCGCGCTGCACAACGCCTTCGAGCTGAACTACCCCGACGCGATGCAGGGCGTGGTGGGCTTGGTCAACATCGGCCACGAAGTGACCAACATCAACATCCTCGACGACGGCGTGCCGATCCTCACCCGGGACATCACGGTGGGGACGCGGCGGTTCCGCGAAGACCTGCAGCGCGATCGCGGGCTGGGCGCCGACGAGGCACAGGGCATGGTGCAGGGCTACGACCGCTCGCCGCAGCTGGACGCGATCATCGAGAGCCGGGGCGAGGAAATCGCCGTCGGCATCGAGCGCGCCGCCGCGTTCCTGGCGTCGAGCTCACGGACGGGCAGCCAGATGCGCGCGGTCTACGTGTGCGGCGGCGGCGCCCGGATTCCGGGGCTCAGCGAGGCGCTCGGCGCCCGGCTCCGCCTGCCGGTCGAGCTGGCCAATCCGCTGGCGAACCTCAAGGTGCGTGACGGGGCGCTCGATTCGCTCGTCACCGACGAGGTTGCGCCCCTCCTCATGCTGCCGGTGGGGCTCGCGCTCCGCCAGATCGACTGACCCGGGGAGACGGAACGACACATGATTGAGATCAATCTCCTCCCAGGCGGGAAGAAGAAGGCGCGGAAGGGCGGCGGCAACAGCGTCGACTTCAAGGCGCTGTTCGCTTCGGCGGTCTCCAAGGTCAAGGACCCGTACCTCGTGGGCGCCATCGGCGCGTACGTCGTGGCCTTTGGCGGCATGGGGTACTTCTGGCAGGCGCAGTCGGCGCGGGGCGCGGAGCTCCAGACGCAGCTCGAGAAGGCGGTCGCCGACTCGACCAACTACGCCAAGGTCATCGCCGAACAGACGCGGGCCACGGCCCAGCGCGATTCGGTGCGCCGTCAGTTCCAGATCATCCGCATGATCGACGGGAACCGCTACATCTGGGCGCATCTCCTCGATGAGGTGAGCCGAGCGCTGCCCGACTACACCTGGATCACCGGGGTGCGGCAGCAAGGGGCCTTCGCGGCATTGCCGCCCAAGGCCGTCGAGCAGCCCGGAGCCAAGAAGGTCGCGGCGGACACGACGATCGTCCCGCCGCAGTTGCAGTTCCGGCTTGGCGGCAACACGGTCGACATCCAGGCGCTCACGCGCTTCATGCGGCTCCTCGAGGCGTCGCCCTACATCAGGGGCGTCACCCTGCTGAGTTCGGAACTCACGCAGGGCGCCGGCGGCAAGGAGTTCACCAAGTTCGAGCTCCAGGCGGACTACGAAATTCCGCCCGCGGGCGCGCTCCGCACCACGCAGCTTTCCGTCAAGGTGAAGTAGCATGGCCGGCCTACCGCAGATCTCGGATCGGGACCGCAACGTCCTCCTCGTTGGCGCCGCCGCCTTCGTCCTGGCCGGCGCGTACTGGTATTTCCTCTGGTCGCCCGACCAGGAGAAGCTGGCCCTCGTCGAGTCGAGCGTGGCCAAGCTCGACACGGCCAACACGAAGGCGCGCAAGCTGCTCCAGAAGGGCAAGCTCGAGGAGTTGCGCGACGAGACCGAGCGGTCGCAGAAGTCGCTCGAGCTCATGCGCCAACTCGTGCCGACGGGCAACGAAGTGCCCGCCCTGCTCGACCAGGTCTCGTCGGCCGCCAAGGCGGCGGGGCTCGAGGTCGCGGCCGTGAAGCCCGAGCCGATCATGGTGGGGGCCGAGTTCG
>JANLSF010000830.1:0-2408 GCA_031362285.1 Gemmatimonadota bacterium
CCGTACTTGAAGCCGGAGCAGCCGCCCGGCTGCACGGACACGCGCAATCCGCCCTTCTCGGGGGTGACGTTCTCGGCGGCCATGAACTTCAGGACCTCGGCGCACGCCGCTGGGCTCACCTGGATCATCACGTCCGGCTGATTCATCGTGCTCATGTGCACTGCCTCCAAAATCGGGTACAAGGGGTACGACCCGAATGACTCCCCGTAATATGTCGGATGTGGTGGCGGAGTTCAAGCAGCCCGCTGCCTAACGTGCGCCACAGTCGTAACTTGCGTCCCATGTCCAACTACAGCATGTACATCCGCTGCCGTCTGGCGCTTGGCGCGGCCGCCGCGCTCCTCCTGCTCGGCGCCTCGAGCCCGGCCGAGGGGCAGTCGGCGCAGGTTCGACCGGGGATTTCGGTCCTCATGACGGACTCGGTGCACCTGGTGCGCGGCAAGCGGGTGGCGCTCCTGACCAACCAGAGTGGAATCGACGAGTACGGGGTCTCGGATATCGACCGTCTCGTGGATGCGACGGCCCGCTCAGCCGGGGTCACGTTGGTGGCGCTCTTCGCGCCGGAGCACGGCATCCGGGGCACCGAGGATCGGACCAACCTGGCCTCGGGCGTGGACGAGAAGACGGGGGTCGTGGTCCACTCCCTGTATGGCCGCACCACCACGGCGCCCGCCGACTCCACGCTGCACGGCGTGGACGTCCTCCTCGTGGACCTGCAGGACCTCGGCGCCCGTCCGTGGACGTTTCCGGCCTCGATGGTCTACACGATGCGCGCCGCGGCGCGGAACCGGATTCCGATGCTGCTCCTCGACCGGCCCAACCCGATCACGGGGACCCACGTGGAGGGGCCGATCGTCGACTCGGCGCTCACCAACGGCGAGGACGACACGCCGACCCGCCGAGCGCAGCCCACCGCGGTGTTCCCGATTCCCGTGCGGCACGGGCTGACCATGGGCGAACTCGCGCGATTCTACAACGACGCGCTGCACATCAACGCGGCGCTGACGGTGATCCCCGCCGCCGGATGGACCCGCCGCCAGTGGTTTGACGAGACGCGATTGCCGTGGGTCCGGCCGAGCCCGAACATGCCCTCCCTCACGAGCGCCACCTTCTATCCCGGCATGGTGTCGCTCGAGCCCACGAACCTCTCGGTCGGGCGCGGCACCGACTCGGCCTTCCAGATCTTCGGGGCGCCGTGGATGCGCTCGGCGGCGGTGGTGGCCCGGCTGCGCGCACTCGACCTTCCCGGCATCACCTTCGCCGCCGAGCCGTTCACGCCCCGGAAGCCCGGGGACAGCAAGTACGACGGGCGACTGTGCCAGGGCGTGCGGATGCGGATCACGGATCGCGAGGCGTTCCGCTCCACGCTCACGGCGGCGGCCGTCATCTGGGCGGTGGGCCGGGAGCACCCGGATGCGCTCACGCTGCGCACGGTGGGGTTCGACCGCACCTTCGGCGGCGTGGGCCTGCGCGAGGCGTTGGTGGCCGGAGAGTCGCCCGCCGCGGTCCTCGAGCGCGCCGATGCCGCCGTGGCCGCGTTCCGCGCCCGCGTCGCACCGTACCTCCTCTATCGGTAGAACTTGGCATGCGTCGCGTGGTAAGTTTGTCGCGCGGCGCCTGCCGCGGCCGGCTGCACCGGGCCGGTTCTCTCCCATGTCGGGCCCGCCCTTCGTGTTGAACGCCCTCTGGCTCTGGATCCAGCGCTCCTACCTGCGGCTGATCGACCCCGCCGCGGACTGGCTGGTGGCGCGCGGCGTCTCACCCAACGCGATCACCCTGTTCGGGACCGGCTGTTCCGTGGTCGGCGGCATCATCTACGCCACCGGGCACATCCGGACGGCGGGGCTCTGGCTCGGCATCACGGCGCTGTTCGACGTCGTCGACGGCATGGTCGCGCGTCGCGCCAACAAGGCGTCGACCTTCGGGGCGTTCTTCGACTCCACGCTCGACCGCGTGGCCGACGGCGCGGTGATGGGCGGCCTCGCGGTGTTCTATGCGAGCAATGCCCGCCACCACTCGATCACGATGGTCATCGTGTGCATTCTGGCGATGCTGGGCGCGTTCCTCACGTCCTACACGCGGGCGCGCGCCGAGGCGCTCGGGGTGGATGCGAAGGTCGGGATGCTGCAGCGTCCGGAGCGCGTGACGCTGCTGGCGGCGCCGCAAGGGCTCTTCGGACTGGCGCTCGACGGGTGGGTGCTGCTCGCCATCGTCTGGCTGCTCGCCATCACCAGCTGGATCACGGTCTGGCAGCGCATGGCCTACGTCGCCCGCGTGACCTCGGCGGCCGATGCCGTCGAACCGGGGCAGTCGGCGCTCCAACCCATCGACACGACCGTGGCCGAGCTGGCGCGCACCGACCGTGAGGCCCGCTCGTGAGTGACGCGGAGGTGACCGGCCGGGTCGCG
>JANLSF010000849.1:0-6970 GCA_031362285.1 Gemmatimonadota bacterium
TGCCGTACTTGGTGCTGGTGAGGACGACATCGGCGGCCCCCGCGGCGAACGGCAGGTACACGAGCGTGGCCCCGGCCTCGCCGCGCTTGGCGAGCGGCAGGAAGAACTGCGGCACGTTCGGCGCCAGGACCGGTCGGGCCCCGCTCGCCGCCGCACCACCCGCGGCGGCCGCGGCGCCGGCCACCGGCGTGGCACCACCAGCCGACCCGCCCGTGCCGGCGGCCGCGCCTGAGGGCCGGCGCGCGTCCATCACCTGCTTGATCTGCTCGCGCGTCATCGGCCCGGCGAGGTACGAGAGCGTCCAGCGCGTGCTGAACAGCACCGGCTTGGGCTCGTGCACGCTGTGCATCAGGAAGGTGCGCTTGGGGAGCGACGCGATCTGTTGCTCCGTCTTTCCGCGGTCGAAGCTGGCCCCCGACGAGGCGCCCTCGAGCCCGTCCATGAGGCGCGCCTTGTCGCGCTCCGTCTGCAGGCGGCCCACGAACCAGGTCCCGGCGTTCGACAACCCCTTGTAGTCGAGGTCCACGGGATTCTGCGTGGCCAGCACGACGCCGATGCCGAAGGCGCGCGCCTGCTTGAGCAGGGTGAGCAGCAGCGCCTTGGTGGGCGGCGCCGCCGTGGGCGGCATGAAGCCGAACAACTCGTCGATGTAGAGGATCGCGCGCAACGTGCCCGTGCCAGGCTGCGTGCGCATCCACCCGATGAGCTCCGCGAGCAGCATCGAGAGGAAGAACATCCGCTCGGCGTCCGAGAGGTGCGCGATCGAGATCACCGACACGCGCGGCTTCCCGGCGTCGGTGTAGAAGAGCGCCCCCGCGTCGAGCGGCACCCCCTGCGTCCACGCCTGGAAGGCGCTCGAGGCAAGCAGGCCGTTGATCTTCATCGCCAGCGCGAACCGCTCCTTCTGCGGGAAGAAGCTGTCCACGTCCATCACCCCCACCTGCGTCATGGGTGGCTGCTGGATGGCCCCGACCAGCGCGGCAAGGTCGAGGTCCCTGCCGCCCTTCCACGCGTGCTCGAGAATCGCACTCACGAGCATGTGCTCGCGCGACTGCATCGGGTCGCCGTCCACGCCCACCAAGGTCAGCACCCCGGTGGCCGTCGCCTGCACGCGCTCACGCCAGGCCTCGGCGTCGGCGGCGAGCGCCTTGGGCGGCGCGGTGAAGGCGCGCAGGACCGAGATCGGAATGCCGGCCCCGCTGCCCGGCGTGTAGATCGCGAACTCCGCGGCATCCTTGAGTCGCTGGATGCGCTCGCCGTCCTGCCCCGAATCGGCGAGCCCCTTCGTCCACGCCGCGGCCTGCTTGGCGGCGTAGGCGTCGGCATCGAGCCCCTGCTCCTCTGCCGCGTGCGCATCCACCCACGGCCGGAAATCGGCCGGTCGGAGCGCCGGGAAGGTCAGGAGGAGGTTGCCGAGGTCCCCCTTGGGGTCCACGGCGATCACGGGGATCTTGTCGATCGCCGCTTCCTCGATCAGCCCGATGCCCAACCCCGTCTTCCCGCTGCCGGTCATCCCGATGATGACCGCGTGCGTGGTCAGGTCCTTGGCGTCAGAGAGGCGGAGCTGGTCGGTGGGCTTGAGCGACGCATCGTCCACCTCGTGACCGAGGTAGAAGGAGCCGAGGCGTTCGAAATCCGACATGGCGTGGACCCGGGGCGCAAGTGTGAGGCGCCCCCGACATCATCCCTGCCGGCTACTGGTGCTCGGGGGGGTGGAGGGCGCGGCGGAGGAGGGCGATCTGTCCGCCATGATAAGCATGGTGCTGTGCAATGCCATGCACCAGCACGCGGTGCTTGACCCCCATCCCCTGGGCCGGGTCCCGCATGGGGATGGCGGGCGCGTCCAGGTCGTCAGGGTCCATGCGGACGATGGTCGCCAGCAAGGCCTCGTGGGCCGCCGTCAACCGCGCGCGGGCCGACTCCCACTTCTCCTCGGTCGGGCCATGCGGCACGGCGGGCCAATCGCCGTCGGCCGGGTCGCTCGGCAGGCCGCCGCGCAGGCGGTGGGTGGCCTCGTGCGTCCACGCCACGAGGTGCAGCACCAGTTCCCATATCGAGTGCGCCCCCCGGATCGGGTGCGCGAACGCCTCGACCGACGTGACCCCGTCGAGGAGCTTGGCGAGCGAGGAGCCGTGCCACGGGGTGCCGCGGACCGCGTGCTCCAGCTCGGCGGCGAGCCGCTTGAGCTCCCGCGGCTCGGTCACTTCTTCGTGACCTCGAAGGGCTTGCTGGCCACCTGCGTGGCGTTGGCCGTGAGCACCACCGAGTACTTCCCCACGGGCCACCCCTTGGCGTGCACGACGTGGAACTCCGTCGCCGCCGGGCCCGTGGGCGCCACCAGCTGGGTGTACTCGGAGAGCGTCGCGCCCTTGGCGTCCTTCCAGGTCGCGACCATCGTGACCCGTTGCGAGACGCCGATGGAGTTCACCACCGCATAGATCGTGTCGCGGGGGGTGAACGCGGTGAACGGCTTGAGGACGCGCTTGTTGGCGCCGACCGACTTGCCGAGGTCCACGGACTGGACCCGGAATCCGATCGTGGGCTTCGGCACCGGCTTCTCTTCCTTGGCGCAGGCGGCGAAGGCGAGCGGAAGGGCGGCGAGGACGAGCAGGGTAGACACGCGGCGGGCCATGCGACGGGCTCCGGATGACGTCGGGATGAGAGGACTCTACGGGGGACGTCCATCCGGGTCGGAAGGTCACGCCCGTCCAAGCCGGCCGCCCCCCCTCAGGCGACGACCTTCTCCTGCATCAGGGCGAGCAGGTTCTGGTCCGGGTCCTTGAAGAAGGTCATCCAAAGTTCACTCCCCCCCGCCCGATGCACGACGTGCGGGGTATCCTCGAACACGACCCCGGCCCCGCGCATGCGGGCGTGCGCGGCCTCGATGTCGCCCACGGAGAGGTACAGGAACGTGCCGGGGTGGTCGTGCTCCGGCTTCTCGGGCAGCGACAGCATGAGGCGGGTGGCGCCTAGGGAGAAGAAGGCGAGCCCCGGGAACTGGAAGAGGAAGGGGAGGCCCACCAGGTCTCGATAGAAGTCGACGGCGCGCGGCACGTCGTGGACCGTGAGGGCCACCTGGCCGAGGGCGTGGGGGACGGTGTCAGGCTGGGCGCTCATGCGGGATGCTCCGGTTGCGAGGGGCCGAATAGTAGTTAGCTTAGCTAAACAAACTATCAACAAACTAGATGCCCCGCCCTTCCCGTCAAGACGACCCTGCCCACACGGCCGACCGCCTCCACTCGGCCGCGATCCACCTGCTGCGCCGCCTGCGCGCCGCCGACGACGCCACGGGCCTCTCCGCGCCGCAGCTCTCGGCCCTCTCGGTGATCGTGTTCGGGGGACCCCTCACCCTGGGCGAGCTCGCGGCCGCCGAGCAGGTGCGACCGCCCACGATCACGCGCGTGGTGCGCGACCTCGAACGGCGCGCGCTCGTGCGCGTGATCGCCGATCCGGCCGACGGCCGCGTGAAGCGCGTGGCCGCCACCGCGCAGGGGCGACGCCTGCTCGACGAAGGACGCCGGCGACGGGTCGCCACCCTCACCGCCTCGGTGGACGCACTGGACCGGGACGCCCAACGGCTCCTTGCCCGTGCCGTTCCGCTGCTCGAACGGCTGGGACGCCCTTCGCCGCCGGACGCGGCGCCCCGTTAACCTCACCAGATGCGCCTCCTTCCCGCTCTTCGGGCCCTCGTCGCCGTCGCGTCCGTTGGCATGAGCGCTGGTGCGCAAGGCTGGAGCACGGCGCCGCTGCGCACCCCCACGCCGGTGCCCAGGGACGGACTCCCGAGTGACCGGGCCGCATTCCTCGTCTGGCTGCGCGCGCACCAGGACTCGCTCGCGCCCGATCGCCTCGTGACGGTCCGCGAGCGCGTCTACGTGTATGTCTCCGCCGAGGCCAAGGGACGCGGCGGTCGGCTTCCGCCGCCGGGAGACACCACCGGGATCCTCCCCTTCGTGCTCGCCTCGCAATTGGGCGATCCCGGCGCCATGCTGATCACGCAGCAATGGATGGGCGTGCCCGGGCCGCGCATCCTGTCCAGCGGCGGCATGATGGTGCGCTACGCGGAACCGTACCTGATGGCCGGGAGCGACGATGACAGCTGGCGCGTGTGCTATCCGTACTTCTTCATGACCTCCCCGTCACCCCGCGCCGTGTCGCCAGCGGGCGTGTCCACCGAGGTGCTGACGCTCTCCACCTTGTTCGCGCCCGACAAGGGGCCGCGGGGCTCGTCGCAGGGCACGGTCCTGATTGCCGCCGCGCCACCGGCCGACTCGGCCACGTTCATCGCCGAGTGGGTGACGCGGCTCGAACTCGCGTTGATGGGGCCGACCGAGACGCCTGGCCAGTGGTATCGCGGCACCAATGCGGGGGCATTGCCTCGCGTGGCGGTGCTCAAGCGACTGCCGAGGCGCGTCGTGCTGCTGGCGTACATCGGCGCGCGCGGCACCTTCGAGACCAACCGCACGCACTTCGAGTCGCTCGTGAACCGGCTCGGTACGGGGCCCTGTCCCCCGTGAGCGGCCGCTACGAGGACGTTGGGGGCTTCGCGCGCGCCGAGAAGTAGCGGACGACGTTGTCGCGCCGATACAGGTACAGGTAGGCCGCGGGTGCCGCGACGATCGACAGCCCCAGCGAGATGATCGAGAACGGGCTCTCGAGCGTGCCGGTGAACAGTCGGATGACCCCCTCGGTGAGCGGGATCAACCAGGTGAACAGCATGAGCGGGCGCGCCCACGCCGCATCGCGCGAGAGCGCGAAGGCCACCAGGGACAGCACGATGCCGATGGGGCCGAGCGTCGGGCCGGCGCGCTCGAGGAACTGGCCCCCGGTGACTTGATCGCCGAAGAGCGTGAGCTGGCCGCGGCCGATGACCGCGAGGGCAAAGATGGCGAGGAGAATGCCGCCACCCATCGCCGACAGCATCTGGCCCACGATGATCAGTCCCGGTTTCGTGGCGGCCGATCGCACCAGGGCGGTCTCGGCGGAAAGCCGCGCCTGCGTCGGATACAGCGTCCCGCAGCGCGGGCACGCTTCCACGGGAGACTGTTCGATGACGGCGGTTTCGCCGCATTTGGCGCAGACAAGGAGGACGGCCATTGACCAGTAACTTGACGCTTCCGTTGCCGGAGCGCAAAGCGGCCGTTGCTCCCTCGTCGCTACTTTGTCGTCATGCCGCATGCCCTCTTGACGCGCCTGCTGCTGGTGGCGGCCGCGTGCGCCATCGGCGCCGAGTACGTGAACGCGCCGTGGTTGCACTTCGTCGCCAAGCCCGCGGCGACGCTGGCCTGCGTGCTGCTGGCGGCGGGAGCCCGGCCGGCCCGCTCCTCGCGCTACCAGCGTGGCGTCGTGATCGCTCTGCTGTTCGGCCTCGCCGGCGACGTGCTGCTCATGCTGCCCAACGAGGCGCTCTTTCCCGCAGGCCTGGGCGTCTTCCTGATCGGTCATTTTGCCTACCTGTGGGCCTTCACCGATGGGGTAAAGTTTTTCGAAAGGCCGGCACCGGCGGTCTACTTCGGCCTCGTCGCGGGGCTGCTGCTCATCGTGCTGCTCCGGTCGGTGGAGGGGCCGCTCCGGGCGCCACTCGTGGCGTACGTGCTGGTGCTCGCCACCATGGCCGCACAGGCGCGCGTGCGCGCCCTGGTGCGTCCCGACGCGGGCGCGCGGCTCGCCGCCGTCGGTGCGACGCTGTTCGTCCTGTCGGATGCGCTGTTGGGCATCGAGCGGTTCGTGACGCCGTTTCCGCTGGCCCACGTCGCCATCCTCGTCACCTACTGGGGCGCGCAGTGGGCGCTGGCCAGTTCGGTGCGGGCCCCGTCGGGCGAGGCGGACCGCGCCTGAGCGGCACGCCGCCCCGTGCGGCGGGGACGGCGGCCGACCCGTTCAGCCCTTGGCGAGGGCGCCGAGGAACTTCTTCCGGAACTTCGCGACCTTCGGTGCCACGACGAAGGCGCAGTACGGATTGGACGGGTTCCGCGCGAAGTAGTCGTCGTGCTCCGGCTCGGCGGGCCAGAAGCGATCGAGCGCGCTGAGTTGCGTGACGATCGGGTCGTCGAAGATGCGCTCGGCGGTCAGTTCGTCCATCACCTGCTGCGCCGCGGCTTCCTGGGCGCCCGACTGGTGGAACACCGCGCTCCGGTACTGCGGACCGACGTCGTTCCCCTGCCGGTCCACCGTGGTGGGATCATGGATGGTGAAGAAGACCTGGAGCAGTTCGCGGTAGCCGACCTGCGCGGGATCGAAGGTGACCTGCACGACCTCCGCGTGCCCCGTCTTCTTGCCGCACACCTGTGCGTACGTCGGGTTGGCGACATGCCCGCCGGCGTAGCCGCTCTTCACGTCCAGCACGCCGCGGCACTCCCGAAACACCGCCTCGAGGCACCAGAAGCAGCCGCCGCCCAGCGTGGCGATCTCGGTGGTGTTCACGGCGTCTCCGGACCGAACAGCGCGAGGTAGTCGCCCAGTCCCTCGGCGGCCAGTTGCCCCATGGGAATGAAGCGGAGCGACGCCGAGTTCATGCAGTAGCGCTGGCCGGTGGGCTTGGGACCGTCGTCGAACACGTGGCCCAGGTGTGAGCGGGCGACCGCGCTCTTGACCTCGACCCGGCGCATGAAGAAGGCGCGGTCCTCGTGCGTGATCACGGCCCCGGCGGCGAGCGGCTTCGTGAAGCTCGGCCACCCGGTGCCGGAATCGAACTTGTCGCGCGAGGAGAAGAGCGGCTCGCCACTCACGACGTCGACGTAGAGGCCGTCGTCGTGCGTGTTCCAGTACTCGTTGTTGAAGGCGGGCTCCGTGCCCTCCTTCTGCGTCACCTTGTACTGGAGCGGGGTGAGGCGGGTGCGCAGCTCGCTGTCGGCGGGCTTGGTGAACGTCCTTGCGGGCATGGTCATGTCGGGTCCTGTCGTGCGGGGCGCTCGGCCGGCCACCGACGCTCGGCGGCCATGGGGCTCGTGCCCTCCGTACATATATACGT
>JANLSF010000886.1:0-4247 GCA_031362285.1 Gemmatimonadota bacterium
GAAGTCGAGCACGGTGGGGGTGGCGGGCAACGTGACGGGCCCCTGCGCGTGCGAGGCGCCCGGCAGGAGGAGGAGCGCCAGGGCGGCGGTCGAGACGATGAGGGCAGGGCGGAGTGGGCGCATGCTGAAACCAGAGACGTCGCAAGAAACGGACCGGGAGCGTGCCCGTCGGCCAGATCGTAACCGCTTTCGCCTCACTACGTTAGGGCAATGAGTTCCGGGCGCGACACCCCACAGGGCCGATGGCGTGGTGGCGCCGCCACATTCGGCGTGGCGGTCGCCGCACTGGTCGGCGCGCTCACGGCGGCGCAGCTCTTCGAGCAAGCCGTGCCGCAGGTGCGCTTCACCCAGCGGCTGACTGCCCCGAGCGCGCTCGTCCTCGCCCGCGCATTTGCCTCGGCCCACCAGCTGCCGTTCCCGGAGGCGCGGACCGCCGTTCGCTTCGCCGAAGACGACTCGTTGCAGCTCTTCCTCGAGCTGGCCGCACCGGGCGGGAAGGCTGCGCTCGACCAGGTGGCGGCCGATGGCGACGTGGCGCTCTTTCGCTGGACGGTGCGCGCCCTCACCCCCGGCGACGTGCATGAGACGCGGGTGCGTCTCTCACCCGCTGGGCGCGTCACCGGCTTCTGGCGTCGCATGGCGGAGGGCGATCAGCGGCCCTCGCTGGATTCAGCCGCGGCGCACGCGCGGGCGCTGGACGTCCTCGGCGCATGGATGAAGCAGGACACGGCGGCGTGGCCCCTCGTGGCCGCCTCGCACGTCATCGTGCCGGCCAGCGCGCGCGTGGACTGGAGCTTCACCTTCGAGCGCTCGGATCGCCGCGTCGCGGGGGCGCCGCTCCGGCTCGACGTGGATCTTGCCGGCGACCTGCCGAGTGGCGCGCGCGAGTACGTCGCCATCCCCGAGACCTTCCGGCGCCGGTATGCCGAGATGCGCTCGTCGAACGACCTGCTCGCCCAACTGGCCGCGTTGGGGTTTCCCGTGTACGGCCTCATCGCCCTGCTCGCGCTCTACCGCGCGCAGCGCCACGGCACCGTGCGCTGGCGTCCCGCGGTGGCCGCCGCCACCGTCATCGCGGGCCTCATGGCGGCGTCGCTGGCCAACGACCTGCCCAGCCGCTGGTTCTACTACCCGACCACCGCCCCCCCGTCGGCGTTCCTCTTGCAGCAGGCCCTCTCGGCGCTCCTCGTGCCGCTCCTCTTCGGGGCGTTCCTCACGGTTGTGCTCGCGGGCGGCGAAGTGCTCACGCGCGAGGCGTTCCCGTCGCACCTCGACTGGTGGTCGACGTGGCGCGCCCGCGGCACGCCGCGCCTCACGCGCCAGGTGCTCTCCGGCTACGCGCTCGGCGCGGTCGGACTCGGCTACGTGGCCGCGTTCTACTACGTGACGCGCCACCTGCTGGGGTGGTGGGTGCCGAGCGCCCTGCTCGACGATCCCAACCAGATCGCGACGCCGCTGCCCTTTCTCGGGGCCGTGGCGAATGCCGCCCAGGCCGGTGTGCTCGAGGAAGTGCTCTTCCGCGCCGTGCCGCTCTCGGCGGTCGCGCTGCTGACGCGCGGTCGCTCGTGGCACCGCGCCGCGATGGCGAGCGCCGTCGTCGTCACGGCGCTGGTGTTCGGTTTCGCGCACGCCAGCTATGCCTCGTGGCCGGCCTACTCGCGCGGCGTCGAGCTCTTTGCCGAGGCGGTGCTCTGGGCCGTGATCTTCCTGCGCGTCGGTCTCGTGCCGACCGTCGTGTGCCACTTCACCTTCGACCTGTTCCTCTTCGGGCTCTTCGCCATGGCCGGCGACGCGCCCGCCTATCGCCTCACCCTCGCGGTGGTGCTGGCCGTGATGCTCGCGCCGGCGGTGCTGGTGCTCTGGGCGCGCTGGCGTCGCGCGTCGCTCGCGCCCGCGTGGGACGCCGTGACCTTCGCGGCGTGGCGAGGGCCGGCCGACGATGATCCGCCGACGCCGCCCCTGGCGACAGCCGACGCGATCCCGATCGACGCGCCGCTCGTGCCGGTTGCACCCCGCGGTCGCGACTGGCGCCCGCTCGCCATCCTCGCGGGCGCGCTCGCCCTGTTCATTCCGCGCGGGACCAACGTGGCCGAGCCGCGCTTCACGGTGGACCGATCGCGGGCTATCGCCATGGCCGACTCCGTGTTGCGCGCGCGCGGCGCGGACCTCGACGGCCTCACGCCCACGGCCGAGGTGCTCGGCGACGACGATGCCGAGGGGGCGCGCTATCTCGCCCATGTCGAACGCCCGGCACTCGCACGCGACCTCGCGCGCAGCTACCGCGCGCTCGCCGGGTGGGGGGTAAGTTTCGACCGGCGCGAGGGAACGCTCGCCGAGAAGGCGGAAGGGTGGCGGCTGCACCTCCTGCCCGATGGCACGCCCCACGACTGGCGGCACGTGCTCGCCGAGGACGCCGAACGGCCGGCGGTGGAACGGGCCGTGGCGAGGCGCTCGGCGCTCGCGGTGCTCGTGCAGGCGGGACTCGACACCACCACGCTGCACGACGCGGGCGTGGAGGAAGAGAAGCGACCGAGGCGCCGGGACCTCGTGTTCACGTTCGAGGATCGCGCGGTGGCGATCCCCGGGGGAGCCTCGGCCCGCGTGCGCGTGCGTGTCGCCGGTGACACGCCGATCAGCATGTCGCGCTCGCTGCACCTGCCGGAGCGGTGGGAGCGGGCCGACGCCGAGCGCGCGGACCGTCGTGGCACGATCGCCCTCGTGATCGGGCTCCTGCTGGCCGTGCTCGTCATGGGCGTGGCGTTCGTGATGGGGCGGCGACCGTCGCTCACGCATGACGCGCTGCTCACGCGACGCGGGGCGGTCGGCTTGCTCGTCGCCGCGCTGCTCGTGCTGCTGGTCGACGGGATCGCCGCGTGGCCCGCCGCGCTCGCGCAGTGGGACACGGCCACGCCGTGGCGCTCGCACCTGTTCACGACGGTCCTGGCGCTGGTCGGCCGGCTGTTCGCGATCCTCGTGCCCGCCTCGCTGTGGATGATGACCGACGCGCTCCGGCGGCGGGCCGGGGTTCGCGCGTGGGCGCCGGGCGCGACCGCGCTCGGCTCGGGAGTCGCGCTCGGGGCGCTCGCCTTCGCCGCCGCCCGACTGGTGGCGTGGGAGCGGTCGCTGGGCGGGACGATGGTCGGTCCCGACACGTCGCTCGGGTTGCTGTGGGCGCCGTTGGGCGGAGCGCTCGACGTGCTGACCTCCGCGGCGGTCCTTCCCGTGGTCGTCGCCGTCCCGGTCATGCTGTTCGGCGGCCTCGTCCTGCCTCGCCGATTCCGGTCGGTCGCGCTGGTGGTGGCCGCGCTCGCGCTCGCCGCGCCCGGCTGGTTCGACGGCGACGCGCGCGCCGCGCGCTCGCCGCTGGTCGCGATCGGGGGCATCGTGGTGCTGTACACGGGCTGGGCGGCGGCGCGCTGGGGACGCGACGGCGTGTCGGCGTGGGTGGTGGGCGCCTGCGTGCTGGCCGCCCTGCAGCAGGCCAGCGCCTGGCCGCTCGCCGGTCATCCGGCCGACCGGGCGGCGGCGGTCGTTGGCGTGGCCACGGCGATCGCGCTCGCGGTGCTGGTCGCCCGCGCGCCTCGCGGCGCCGAAGCGGACGTGTCACGCCGTTAGCTTTCCCGGACCATGACCACCACCACCCGTTCGACACGTCCGCACTTCACGTCCACGACGGATTCCACCGCGCTCCACGTCGTGCGCCGCTCGAAGATCCAGGGGCGCGGCGTCTTTGCCCGCCGGCCGATCGCCACGCGGACTCGCATCATCGAATACACGGGCGAGCGCATCACGCACGCCGAGTCGGACCGGCGCTACCTCGATGGCGAGATGGCGCGCCATCACACCTTCCTGTTCACGCTGAACCGGCGCACCGTGATCGACGGCGCCGTGGCCGGCAACGACGCGCGGTACATCAACCACTCGTGCGCCCCCAACTGCGAGGCCGTGATCGAGAAGGGGCGCATCTGGATCGAGGCCACCCGCGACATCGCGCGTGGCGAGGAGCTGGCCTACGACTACCAGTACGAGCGCGACGGCTCGGAGACGCCCGAGGATGAGGCGCTCTACGCGTGCGGGTGCGGCGCCGTCGGCTGCCGCGGCACGATCCTGGCGCCGCCCAAGCCGGAGCGTGCGGCGCCGGTCCATGCGAAGTCCCGCCACGCCGACCACGTCGTCGGCTGACGGCGAACACTTGTCGCTGCGACATGCCGTCGCGAAGCTTCCCCCGATGTTCCCGGTGATCCTCG
>JANLSF010000892.1:0-11340 GCA_031362285.1 Gemmatimonadota bacterium
CTCAATCGGCGGCCGCGCGTGATCGACGCGGTGATCGTCCAGAGCCCCGACAAGGTGGTGCTGGCCGACGCCATGGAGCGCGTGCGGGCCGTGATGCGCTCGCGCCACCGGTTGCACCCCTCGCAGGGGGATGACTTCTCGCTCGAGACGTCGGAGACCGCACTCGCCTTCTGGAACAAGATCAAGCGCTACCTCGTCATCGCGGGCGTCGCCCTGCCCGCCCTCGGCCTCGTGGTGGGCGCGATCGTGATCATGAACATCATGCTGGTGGCGGTGGCCGAACGGACGCGCGAGATCGGCGTGCGCAAGGCCCTCGGCGCCCGGCGCGGCGACATCCTTGCCCAGTTCCTGATCGAGTCGGCCACGCTGTCGACGCTGGGGGCCCTGCTCGGGATCGCCCTCGGGTTCGCGCTCGCCGGCCTGATCACGGCCGTCTCGCCCATGCCCGCCTCCGTGGCCCCCTGGTCGATCGTGGTGGGAATCCTCGTGGGCGCCGGCACCGGCATCATCTCGGGGGTCTACCCGGCCAGCCGCGCCGCGCGGCTCGACCCGATCACCGCCCTCCGGCAGGAATGACCATGCGCAGCCTGGCCTCGCGCCTCTACGCGATCACCGAAGGGGTCCGCATCGCCCTCGACGCCCTGCGGGCGAACAAGGTGCGCGCCGGCCTCACCATTCTCGGCGTCGCGGTCGGCGTGTTCGCCGTCTTGGCGATCTCCGCGGCCGTGCACGGCATCAATCAGAGCGTGGCGCAGGACTTCGAGTCCACGGGCCCCACCACGTTCTTCGTGTCGCGCTATCCGATCTCCTTCGAGGCCTGTGACGACTCGGGGGAGACGTGCAAGTGGCTGTCGAACCCCCCGATCCGGTGGCCCGAGATCGAGGCGCTCCAGCGCCTCCCCGGCGCCCTGGCCGTGGGCGCGCGCCTCGACTGGTCGGCCGCGGCGCGTCACAAGGACCGCTCGCTGGGTTCCGTGCGCCTCGAAGCGTACACGGGCAACTGGTCGATCATCTCCGCCCCGGACATGTTGCCGGGCGGCCGCGCCTTCACGGAAGCCGAAGCCCGTTCGGCGGCGCGCGTCGTCGTGCTGTCCACGGTGACGGCGAGCCGCCTCTTCGGCGAGACCGACCCGCTCGAGCGCGACATCACGCTCAACGGCGTGCCCTTCCGCGTCATCGGCGTCTACAAGGACAACTCGAGCTTCCTCTCGGGCCATGACCAGTCGAAGGCGGTCATCCCCGTCCTGTCGGCCGTCCGGCACCTGAATGCGCGCGCGAACGACATCGGCCTCGCCGTCAAGCCGCGCGAGGACGTCTCGCGCGACGAGATGATCGACGAGGTGACGGCGGCGATGCGGGGCCTGCGGGGACTCCGCCCCAGCCAGCCCTCGAGCTTCGCCATCATCACGCAGGACAAGCTGTTCGAGACGTACAACTCCATCTTCGGGACGCTGTTCCTCGTGATGATCGCCCTGTCGGCGGTCGGCCTCCTCGTCGGCGGCGTCGGGGTCGTGGCGATCATGATGATCTCGGTCACCGAGCGCACGCGCGAGATCGGCGTGCGCAAGGCCCTCGGGGCGACCCAGGGCATGATCCTCTTCCAGTTCCTCGTCGAAGCCGTGACGCTCACGGGCATCGGGGCCATCGTCGGCCTCGCGCTCGGCTGGGGGCTCGCGCTCGTGGTGCGCGTCGCGACGCCGATCCAGGCGTCCGTGCCACCGCTCGCGATCCTCGCCGCCGTCGGTTCCAGCATCATCACCGGTGTCGCGTTCGGCATGTTCCCCGCCGCGCGCGCCGCCCGCCTCGACCCCGTCGAGGCCCTCCGGTTCGAGTAGCCCATGCCCCTCCTGGAAGCGGTCCGCCTCGCCCTCGCCACCATCCGCGTGCAGAAGCTCAAGAGCTTCTTCACCCTGCTGGGCGTGATGATCGGCGTGATGTTCCTCGTCGCCGTCGTCTCGATCGTCGAGGGGATGAGCACGTACATGAAGGAGGACTTCGCCGCCAAGCTGATGGGCGTGAACACCTTCAACGTGCGGCGCGCACCCGACTTCCAGTTCGGCAACGTGAGCGAGGCGACGTGGCGCGAGTGGCAGCGCCGCCCACGCCTCTACGAGCCCGACATCACGGCCATCCGCGAGGTGCTGGGCCCCGACTTCCGCACGGCCATCGAGAACGTCGAGTTCCTGTACAGTTCCACGCCGTACGCGCGACCCAAGCAGGTGATGGGCGTGGCGGCCGACCGCGACTACTTCAAGATCAAGAAGTACGGCCTCGCCAGCGGCCGCGCCTTCACGCAGCAGGAAGAGGCGCTGGGCCTGCCCGTGATCGTGATCGGCACCGAGATCGCGACGCACTTCTTCCCGAACCTCGACCCGGTGGGACGGGAGCTGCGCGTGAAGGGGGTGCCGTTCCGCGTCATCGGCGTGGTGGAGCCGCAGGGCAACGTGTTCGGCTTCTCCATGGACCGGCTGGCCATCGCGCCGTACCACTCGCCGATGAACCGCCTCACGAACCCGCTCAGCTCCATCGACGCGCTGATCGTGCAGGCGCCCCACGCGGCCGGGGTGGACGAGGGGCGCGAGACGGTGCGCGAGTTGCTGCGCTCCATGCGCAAGCTGCCCCCGCAGCGCCCCGACAACTTCGTGCTCGAGAGCTCGGAGTCGGCGCTGGGCTTCTTCAACGAGATCAAGTCCAAGCTGGTGATCTTCGGCACCGCCCTGCCGGCCATCGGCCTGGTGGTGGGCGCGATGGTCATCATGAACATCATGCTCGTGGCGGTGGCCGAACGGACGCGCGAGATCGGCGTCCGCAAGGCGCTCGGCGCCCGGCGGCGCGACATCATGGCCCAGTTCCTCGTGGAGGCCGCGACGCTCTCGGTGGTGGGGGCCGCGATCGGCATCGTCCTCGGATTGGGCGCGGCCAAGCTGGTCGCCGCGCTCACCCCGCTGCCGGCGACGGTGGCGCCGTGGAGCATCGTCGCCGCGCTCCTGGTCGGCGCCGGCGTGGGAATCGCGGCGGGGCTCTATCCGGCGAGTCGCGCCTCCCGGCTCGACCCGATCGCCGCCCTGAGGCAGGAGTAGCCATGCGCATCCTCGACAGCCTCCTGCTCGCCAGCGAAGGGGTGGTCATCGCCCTCGACGCGATCCGGGCCAACAAGGTGCGCGCGGCGCTCACGATCATGGGCATCGCCGTGGGCGTGTTCGTGGTGGTGGCCATGGCGGCGACCACGCACGGCATCAAGCAGAGCTTCCAGGCCGACGTGAACGCCTTTGGCGCAACGTCGTTCCAGGTGCGCCGCCGTGGCGTGGGCCCGTCCAGCTGCGATGGCTCCGACGACAGTTGCCCGGAGCGCAAGCACCCCGCGATCACGGCCGAGGAGGCGCAGCTGATCCGTCGCCTGCCAAGCGTCCAGGCGGTGACCGAGATCTGGATGTCACAGGCCGGGATGCGCTACAAGGACCGGAACCTGGCCTCCGTGGGGTACGACGCGTTCAGCGCCGACTGGATCCAGACCGATGTCGGCGACATCGATCCGGGCCGCAACTTCTCGCAGAAGGAGAACGAGAACGGCGAGCCGGTGCTGATCATCAACGACTCGCTCAAGTCGCAGCTCTTCGGCGACTCCGACCCGATCGGCAAACAGGTCAGCGTGAAGGAGAAGCAGTTCACCGTCATCGGGGTCTACCACACGAAGGGCGGCTTCCTCAAGACGATGGACGGCCGCGGCCCCGACAAGCCGCGCGCCATCATCCCGATCGTGACGGCCAAGCGCCAGCTCGAGATCTGGCGCCGCGGCATCGTGCTCATGGTCAAGCCGCGCGACGGCCGGGACCAATCAGAGGTCATGGACGAGGTGACCGCGGCCATCCGCGGCCGTCGCGGCCTGCGACCGGGCCAACCGAACAACTTCTTCCTGGTCACGCAGGACCGCATGATGGCCGTGTTCGACCAGCTCTTCGGCGCGATCTTCATGGTGGGGCTCGCCCTCTCGGCCGTGGGGCTCCTCGTGGGCGGCGTGGGGGTGGTGGCGATCATGATGATCTCCGTCACCGAGCGCACGCGCGAGATCGGCGTCCGGAAGGCGCTCGGCGCGACGCGGGCCACCATCCTCTGGCAGTTCCTCGTGGAGGCGGCGACCCTCACGAGCATCGGGTCGATCATCGGACTCGGCGTCGGGTCGCTCATCGCCTGGATCGTGCGGGCCCTGACGCCGGTGCCGGCCGCGGTCCCGATCGAGGCGGTGTTCCTCTCGATCGGCGGGGCCGTCATCACCGGGGTGCTGTTCGGCATGCTCCCGGCCGTGCGAGCCTCGCGCCTCGACCCCGTGGAAGCGCTGCGCTACGAGTAGGCAGGGCGGCGCGAGCCACACGCGCACACGGAGGGGCGCCGGGACGCCGACGCAGGGGTCCGGGTGCTCGAGGGAACGGATGGGCGCGCCGATAGGTTTACTCCCGTGCCCTTCCTCGATGCCGTGCGGCTCGCGCTGCTCCAGATCCGCGTCCAGAAGCTGAAGTCGTTCTTCACCCTGCTCGGGGTGATGATCGGCGTCATGTTCCTGATCACGGTCGTCTCGATCGTCGAGGGCATGTCGCGCTACGTCGAGACCGACTTCGCGGCCCGCATCCTGGGCGGGGCCAACACCTTCAGCCTGCGTCGGCGCCCGGCCAGCTTCTTCGGCCCGCCCAGCGAAGCCACGCGCCGACTGTACGCGCGGCGCCCCCGCCTCTACGCCCGCGACCTTCCGGCCGTGCGCGCCGTCATCCCGCCGGGCAGCGTCTCCTCGGTGGACGAGACGACCTTCGCCTACGCCAACTCGGCCTGGAACCGGCCCCGGCAGGTGCAGGCGGTGGCGGCCGAACCGCCGTACTTCGGCATGAAGCGGTACACGCTCACCGACGGGCGGGCCTTCAACGAGCGGGAAGTGGCCGATGGGGCGCGCGTGGTGGTCATCGGGACCGAGGTGGCCGAGCACTTCTTCCCGAACCTCAACCCGCTCGGGCGCACGCTGCGCGTGGGCGACGACTCGTACGAGGTGATCGGCCTGATCGAGGCGCAGGGCTCGGTGTTCGGGTTCTCGCTCGACCGGCTGGCCATCGCGCCGTACACGTCACCCATGGGGCGCGTCACCAATCCGGCGGGCGACATCGGCGGCTTCATGGTGGAGGCCCGCGACGCCGCGAGCATGGCCGACGGCATGGAGAAGGTGCGCGAGGTCATGCGGGCCCAGCGCAAGCTCGGCCCCACGGTCCCCGACAACTTCAGCATCGAGACCAACGCCGCCGGTTCGGCGTTCTTCGACTCGATCAAGCAGAAGCTCGTGCTGTTCGGCACCGCGCTCCCGGCCATCGGGCTGGTCGTGGGCGCCATGGTGATCATGAACATCATGCTGGTGGCGGTCGCCGAGCGGACCCGCGAGATCGGGGTGCGGAAGGCGCTCGGCGCGCGCCGCCGCGACATCCTCGCGCAGTTCCTGATCGAGGCGGCGACGCTCTCGGTGGTGGGCGCCGCCGTGGGCATCCTGCTCGGCATTGCCCTCGCCAAGCTGATCGCCGCGCTCACGCCGCTGCCGGCCAGCGTGGCGCCGTGGTCGATCGTGCTCGCCCTGACGGTCGGCGCCGGGGTGGGCATCGTGGCCGGCTTCTACCCGGCCAGCCGCGCCTCGCGTCTCGACCCCATCGCGGCCCTCCGGGCGGACTGACCATGTTCCTCGGCGACCGGATCGCGTTCCTCCTCGACGGCGTGCTGATGGCGCTTGATGCGCTCAACGCCAACCGGGTGCGCGCGGCGCTCACGATCTCCGGCGTGGGGGTGGGGGTGTTCGTGGTCGTCATCATGGCCGCGGCCGTCCACGGCGTGAACCAGAGCGTGCAGCAGGACGTCGAGTCGCTGGGTCCGCAGACCTTCGCGGTGCAGCGGCGCGGCATCACGCTGGGCTGCGACGGCACGGACGAGAAGTGTCCCGACCGGAAGAACCCACCGGTGCTGGTGGCCGAGGCGCGCGCCATTCGCGACCTGTCCGACGTGGCGGCCGTGACGGCGCTGGCGATCGGCAGCACGAACGTGCGCTATCGTGACCGGGCGCTCCCGAACGTGGGCTACGAGGCCTACTCCGCGCAGTGGCTCGAGACCGACGCGGGGGACATCGAGCCCGGTCGCAACTTCACGGCGGCCGAGGAAGCGGGCGGGGCGCGCGTCGTGCTGATCAACGACTCGCTCAGCAGCGCGCTCTTCTCGGGCGAGGACGCCATCGGTCGCCAGATTCTGGCCGGCGGCCAGCCGTTCACCGTCATCGGCGTGTATGCGCCGAAGGCGGGATTCCTGCTGCAGATGCAGGGGCGCGGCAGCGACAAGCCGCGCGCCCTCTTCCCGCTCGAGACGGCGCGGCGCTCGCTTGGCCTCGACATCAGGGGGATCTGGCTGCGCGTGAAGCCCCGCGCGGAGGCCGACGGCATTGAAGTGATGGATGCCGTCACCTCCACGTTGCGCGGCCGGCGCGGATTGCGCCCAGCCGCGCGCAGCAATTTCGCCCTCATCTCGCAGGACCGGCTGCTCGACACGTTCAACCAGCTCTTCGGCGCGATCTTCGCCGTCGGCATCGGCCTCTCGGCCGTGGGGCTGCTGGTCGGCGGCGTGGGCGTCGTGGCGATCATGATGATCTCGGTCACCGAGCGCACCCGGGAGATCGGCGTGCGCAAGGCGCTGGGCGCCACCAAGGGACTGATCCTCTGGCAGTTCCTCATCGAGGCGGTGACGGTCACGACCATCGGGGCCAGCGTGGGCCTCGCCTTCGGCGTGGGGCTGGCCGCGCTCGTGAAGGCCACCACCTCGCTCCCGGCCTCCGTCCCCGCGAGCGGCATCATCTCGGCGCTCGTGGCGAGCGCCCTCACGGGGATCGTGTTCGGCATCGTGCCGGCCTTCCGGGCCGCGGGCCTCGATCCGGTCGAAGCGCTCCGCTACGAGTAAGGCACCGGGGCCGGCCGGGTCCCGGCTCGGCGCTCGCGGGGCGCTACTTCTTTCCCACCAGCACCTTTCGCACCCAGCCTTCGCCGTCGGCCCCTTGCACGTGCACGAACCCGTCGGTCTCGGTGCCCAGGTAGATCAGCTCCGTGCCCTTCTTGAGCGTCGCCACGACCTTGGCGTCGCCCTTGGGCGCGTCGAACAGCTTCACGTTGTCGATCTTCGGCGCGAGCACGACACCGTCGGCGAACGTCGCCCCCGCCTTGAGCAGGTCGCCCTCGAGTCCGGCCGGCTTGAACCGATCGGCGCGGGCCATCAGCGTGCTGTTCTCCTTCATGCTCGTGACGATGTTGTTCAGGTTGTCGCGGAACGAGGCGGCGATGAGCTTCCCCTCCGGCGTGTTGGTGTAGCCGCCGATCACGGCGGCCACGGGGCCCGCGAGCGCCCCGACGCCGAGCTTGAAGTCCGTCTTGCGGGCCTTCCCCTGCGCGCCCGCCACCTGGACCGTCGTGCGCGCGTCGGCGATGGTCATGCTCGTCTCGGCTTCCTTGATCTTCGTGGCGGCGCCGATCGCGCCGATCACGGGCGCGCGCGACAGCAGTCCGCCCACCGCCGCCCCCATGCCGCCGGCGTAATTGTTGGTGATCTGCACCGCGGGGGTGAGGATGAAGTCGGCCGCCTTCATCTTGCCGCCGCCCATGTTCTCGGTCTGCTGCATCTCCCCGCCCGCCGCGAGCGACCGCTCCTGCTGCATGTTGGCCATGGCCGCGCCGCGTTCGAGGACCACGAAGCAGTTCGACTGCTGCACCATCATCTTGATGAGCGCGCCCGGGGAGCCCAGCGAGTAGCGGGAGAGGTAAGTGATGCTCGCGGAGGCGGGCTCGACGACGGCGAGGGTGCCGATCGGCTTGGCGCACTTCTGCAGGTCGTCCTGACCGAACGCGAGGCGCGGCAGGGCCAGGCAGGCGCCAAGGGCGGCGGCAGGGAGGAGGGGCGTCACGCGAGGGCGCATCGGGGATCTCCTGGAGACAGCGGTCCGGCGGGGACGGGACGGCGCCCGGGTCGCCCGGGCCTTCCCGAAATGGTAGGGTGGACGCGTGCGTGGCGGTAGGAGCCGCGTCACATCGGCCGAGACCCGCGAGGCCGCCCGGTTGCGCCGACTGGCTCCCGGACGCCGCCGGCATGCTCGCGCCACCCGCACGGCGGGCACCCCCTGCACCCCGTGTCGACCGAAGGCGAACTTTCGGCGTGCGCAACGTGGATGTCGTCTCGACCGCGCTGGAGCAGATTCGCGCGAACAAGCTGCGTTCGTTCTTCACGCTGCTCGGGATCATCGTGTCGGTGGCCTTCCTCGTGGCCGTGGTGGCGATCATCCAGGGGATGAACGCCTACGTGAAGGAGAACATCGCCGGCGCGGTCATCGGGGCCAACGCGTTCCAGGTGCGGCGCACGCCCCTGCAGGTGGGGCCCTTTGACGACGAGATGTGGCACCGGGTCGAACGACGCCCGCGCCTCACCGCCGACGACGCCGACGCGATCCGCCTGGCCCTCCCGGATGCCGTGGCGATCGGCATCACGACCGGGTGGCCGACCCCCTCCTCCGACCTCGTCTGGCGCGATCGCACGATGGGCGACGTCAGCGTCTTCGGCATCACCCCGCCGTACCAGGAGGTGCAGGACTACCGCATTGCCAGCGGCCGGCCGCTGAGCGAGGTCGACGTGGACCAGCGGCGGGCGGTCACCGTGGTGGGCGCGGAAGTGGCGGAGAAGCTGTTCGAGGGGGTGCCCGCGGTGGGGCAGTTCGTGCGGCTGGGCGGCGAGCGGTTCGAGGTGGTCGGTACCGTGGCGCCGAAGGGTCGCGTGCTGGGGCAGTCGTTCGACGGGTTCGCCCTCGTGCCGATCACGCGCTACGAGATGCTCTACGGACGGCGCCTGACGACCACCGTATCGGTGAAGATGGCGGAGGCCCGCGACGTGGCGGGCGCCATGGCGCGCGCGGAGGAGGCGATGCGCGTGGCGCATCACCTGCGCCCGGGCCTCGAGAACAACTTCTCCGTCGAGACGGCGGCGGCGCTCGTCGACTTCTGGAAGAGCCTCACCGCCGTCCTGTTCAGCGTCATTCCGGCGGTGGTCGGCATCGGCATCGTGGTCGGCGGCATCGTGATCATGAACATCATGCTGATGGCCGTCTCGGAGCGCACCCGCGAGATCGGCATCCGAAAGGCGGTCGGCGCGCGCGCCGGGGACATCGAGCGCCAGTTCCTGACGGAGGCCATCATGCTGGCCTCCACCGGTGGCCTGATGGGCGTCGGCTCGGGATGGGCCTTCGCCGCGCTGGTCGCCGCGGTGTCCCCCCTGCCGGCGCGGGTCACGTGGTGGTCAGTGGCCCTGGCGCTCGCCCTCGGGACCGGCGTCGGCGTGATCTTCGGGGTGTATCCCGCACGGCGCGCGGCGCGGCTCGACCCGATCACTGCACTCCGGGCCGAGTGACGATGCGCCTCTCCGTCGACCTGGTCCGCGAGAACGTGGTGCTCGCCTTTGGCACGCTTCGCGTGTCGCGCCTCCGTTCCGGCCTCACGATTCTTGGCGTCGTGATCGGCGTGGCCACCGTGATGACCATGGCGACGATCGTGCAGGGGATTCAGGACCAGATCGTGCACACGATCGAGGTGGCTGGCCCGACGACCTTCTACGTGCTCAAGATCTTCTCCAAGACGCCCATCAACCCGGACCGGTTGCCGAAGTACGTCCGCATCCGGCCCGACATCACGGAAGCGGAGGCGCGGCGCGTGGCCGAGTTGCCCGAAGTGGGGTACGCCGCACTCTGGGCGCAGAGCTTCGGGCGACTGGAGTTCAACGGCGAGCGGACGCGCGCGATGGCGATCTTCGGCGCCGACGACCGGTACCAGGAGATCCAGGGCGGCGAGCTGCTGGGCGGGCGCTGGTTCACGAAATCGGAGATGCGGAGCGGCGCCAACGTGGTGGTGGTGGACGAGACGCAGGCCCGGCGCATCTTCGGTCGCGTGAGTCCGCTTGGCAAGCAGATGATGGTGGCGGGACGCCCCACCACGGTCATCGGCCTCTACCAGGCGCCCGCGAACATCTTCGCCCCGCCCGGCACCCAGGTGGGCGCCATCATCCCCTTCGCGATGATGGACCACCAGCTGCGGATCGACAAGACGAATGCCCTCTGGATTCCGGTGAAGCCGAGGGCCGGCGTGCCGGTGGCCGCGGCGCAGGAAGCGGTGACCACCGCGCTCCGCGAGATGCGCAAGCTGCGGCCCGCCGACAAGAACACCTTCGACCTGATGACGCAGGACCAGATCCTCGACACCTTCACCTCGATCACGGGGGTGTTCTTCCTCGTGATGATCGTGCTGGCCTCGGTGGCGCTGCTCGTGGGCGGCATCGGCGTCATGGCCATCATGATGGTGTCGGTCACCGCGCGCACCCGGGAGATCGGGGTGCGCAAGGCGCTGGGCGCCACGCGGACCGACATCCTCGTGCAGTTCCTCATCGAGGCGGCCACCCTCACCTGCATCGGCGGCGTGCTGGGCGTCGCGCTCGGGCTCCTCGCCGGCAAGGGCATCAGCATGGCGCTGTCGGTCGAGGCGAACACGCCGGTCGGACTCACGGTGATCGCCCTTGGCGTCTCGGTCGGCATCGGGCTCGTGTTCGGCGTGGTGCCGGCGCGGCGCGCCGCCCGCCTCGACCCCATCGACGCCCTACGCTACGAGTAGCATGGTCGGCCGTCCTGTTCACCCTTACCTTCCACCGATGCGCCCCTTCCCTGCACTGACCGTCGCGCTGGCCCTGGCCGCGCTCACGGGCTGCGTGACCCGGCAGACCGTGGAGAGCAAGCTCACGGAGCTGCCCCCCGGCACCGAAGCCGTCTCGCTGTTCAACGAGCCGTTCCTCGCGGCGCCGCTGCCGGCCGAGACACGCGCGCGGCTCGAGGCCGACCTCGCGGTCGCGCGGGCGGTGCGCGCCCAGCATCCCGACAGTGCGCTCGCCCTCGTCTGGGTCGGCCGCCGCCTCGGCTACCTCGGACGGTTCCAGGAGGCGCTCGCGGTCTTCACGGAGGGCATCGAGACGTACCCGCAGGATCCGCGCTTCCTCCGCTTCCGCGGGCACCGGTACATCAGCGTGCGCAACTTCGAGGGGGCGGTCGCCGACCTCGCGAAGGCGCGTGAGCTCGTGGCCGGCACGGCCGACGTCGTCGAGCCCGACGGCGCCCCCAATCCGCGCGGCATTCCCACCAGCACGCTGCACTCGAACATCCGGTATCACCTCTTCCTCGCGCGCTACCTGCTCGGCGACTATGCCGGCGCCGCGATCGTGCAGAAGGAGGACCTCGACCGGGCCCCGAACGTCGACACGCGC
>JANLSF010000912.1:0-6185 GCA_031362285.1 Gemmatimonadota bacterium
AGAGGAGGCGGAGGATGGCGAGTTGCAGCTCGGTGAGCTGGTGTGTTTTCTTCTTGGTCACGGGCAGGGCTCCTGGAGAACTTCGACAGGTGTAGAATTACACGTGTAGAAGTTTTCCGCAAGCCCCCCCCTGCCGGTCGCGGTTCCGGCCCGGGCCAGACGCCCTACGGCTTGTCGAGCGGCCGAGCGTTCACGTCGAGCACCTTGAGCCGCTCCATGTGGGCCACCATCCGCCCCCGGAACGCCTTCAAGTCGCGGCCGCTCGCCGGTGTCCATGCCACTTCGGCCAGCGCCGACAGCCGCGGGAAGGCCATGTACTCCACGGCTCGTCCGTCGCCGATGTACTCCGTCCAGATCTGCCCCTGCACCCCGAGGATCCGGGCCAGCTGTGCCGGCGAGATCGCCTTGGGGATCGGGTCCCAGGTGTACACGGTGTCGAGCGGGAGGTAGCCGCCAATCGACAGCGGCTCGTTGGCGCGGTCCTTCGACTGGTAGTAGTCGAAGTAGGTGTGGTGCGTGGGGGTGAGGATGGCGTCGTGTCCCGAGTTCGCGGCTGCGATCGCGCCGTCGTCGCCGCGCCAGCTCATCACCGTCGCATTGGGGGCCAGCCCGCCCTCGAGGATCTCGTCCCACCCCACGAGGCGGCGCCCCTTGGCCGTGAGGAACTGGTCCATCTGCCGGATGAACCAGCTCTGCAGCTCGTGCTGATCCTTGAGTCCCAGCTGCTGGATCTGTGCCTGCATGGCCGGACTCTCCTTCCACGGCTCCTTCTGCACTTCGTCGCCCCCCACGTGGATCCACGGCGACGGAAACAACTCGAGCACCTCCGTGAGGACGTCCTGCAGGAAGCTCACCGTGGCCGGGCTGGCATTGAACACGTCGTCCCCCTGGCCCCACAGCCGGTAGACGGCGAGCGATCGCGTGGTGTTGCCTAACTCCGGATAAGCGGCGATCGCAGCCTGCGCGTGCCCGGGCATCTCGATCTCGGGCACCACGGTGATGAACCGTTCGGCCGCGTACGCCACCACCTCGCGGACGTCGTCCTGCGTGTAGAAGCCGCCGTGCGGAATGCCGTCGTACTTCCGCTTGGTCGAGTCGGCCTCGTAGCGACCCGCGAGCGTCTCGGTGCGCCAGCCGCCCACCTCGGTGAGCTTGGGGTACTTCCGGATCTCGAGGCGCCACCCCTGGTCGTCGGTCAGGTGCCAGTGGAACCGGTTGAGCTTGTGCAGCGCCATCAGGTCGAGGTAGCGCTTCACGAACTGTTTCGGCATGAAGTGGCGCGACACGTCGAGATGCGCGCCGCGCCAGCGAAAGCGCGGCACGTCCTCGATCGACACGGCGGGCACTGTCCACGCCACCTTCGTGACGCGCGCCTGGCGCTCCATGGCGTTCGGCAGCAATTGCCGGAGCGACTGCGTGGCCCAGTATGCGCCAGCCGGCGCGGCGGCGCGAATCCTCACGCGCCTCGGGGTGACATCGAGGCGGTAGCCCTCATCGCCGAGCGTGGCGCGGAGCGCGGCGTCGACCTTGAACTCGATCGTCGTCCCCTTGGTCGCGGTCGCCGCGCCGCGCTTCACGACATACACGAAACCGGATGCCGGATGCATCCATCGCGCGAACCCGTCGGCCACGTCGGCCAGGGCCGCGTCGGCCACGATCACGGTGGACGCCGAGAGGGTGAAGACGCCGGTGCCCGGCGCCACCTTCGAGGGCCACGGCACGAGCGGGAGGGCGGAGAGCACGGCCACGGCGGCGGTCACGACAGTCATCGGATGGTTGGACGGTGGAGGACGGGAACGACGCTCGCCACGACCGGGGCGGCCGTGGCGAGTGTGCGTGCTGCTGGCAGCGGCAGCGAACCGCCTACTGCTTGGCGATGATGTGTTCCTTCAGTTTGTCGTAGTTCCCTTTCGGCACGATCTTCTTGCGCCACAGCTCGTCCTTCGACTTGTAGGGGCGTCCCTTGATGATCTTGGCGGCGTAGGCGTCGCCGATGCCCGGAACGACCTTGAGCTGGTCGGCCGTGGCGCTGTTGATGTCGACCTGATCGGCGGACTGCGCGGCGGGCGCGGCCTTGGCGGCCGGCGCCGCGGCCTTCGCTTCCGGCTTGGCGCCCTTGGCCGGGGCAGCGGGCTTGGCCTGGGCGACCGCCGAGGTGGCGACGAGGGCGAGCACCGCGAGGGCGCTGGCGAGACGACGGAACAGCATGAGACTCTCCGAGAAGCGGGGGAAGCGCTCAGGGCGCGCAACGGTGCTACGGTAGCGCCACGGAACGCGCCCGCGCAAGCGCCGTTGCGCCTTCTTCCCTCGGCGTGCAATCTCCCTGACATGCAGACCATCTTTGAACCCGCGCTCGAGCAGGCCACCCTCGCGCGCCTCGACCGCCTGACCCCCGACGCCAAGGCGCAGTTTGGGAAGTTCAATGCGCACCGGATGATGTGTCACCTCATTGATGCGTCGCTCATCGGCCTCGGCGAGAAGGCGGTCAAGCCGGGGAACGGGTTCCTTTCACTCAAGCCGGTGCGTCGCTTCGTGATCTTCGTGCTGCCGTGGCCCAAGGGAAAGGTGCCGACGCATCCCGCGTTCCTCGAGACCACGCCGGCAGATTTCGAGGCCGACCGCACGAGGTTGCGCGCACTGCTGCAGCGGATCGCCGCGAAGGGCCGGAAGGGGGAGCCGTTCCCGGCGCATCCCTCGTTCGGCGACCTGTCCTCCGAGGAGTATGGTGGGCTGGTGCTCCTGCACGTCGGGCATCACTTCGGGCAATTCGGGGTATGATCGCCGCGAACTTCGTCGGCGTTGATCGCCTCCGCTCCATTCTCCGTCGCTGTCGCCATTTCCGCGCCCTGCTGTTGCTCGGCACAGCGTGCGGCGGCGGCGACAGTCCCAACGCCCCGGCCCCGAGCGCCTCTGGCGGCGCGCTGACCTCGCAACCAGCGCAACTGCGGGCCCTTTCGGTCGGCGTCACGGTGCGCGCCCTCATCACGTCGGGTGACGCCCTTCCCGGTGGGCCCCTCGCCTTCCCGCCGGCTCCGAGCGGCGTCGGACTGTTGCTCGACCAGGGCCATACGACCCTGTTCGTCGCGCACGACCTTTCCGCCGCCGGGATCACGTCCACCAATTCGGGGCCACCGTTCCAGTACGCGCGCGTCGCGCGCCTGTGGCTCGACCCGACGACCGGCGGCCTGCTGCAGGGCGCGCTGGACGAGGATGGACGGCACCAGTTCGAGCGCTTCGTGTCCGGAACCGCGGGCCTCATCTATGGGCCCACGGGATTCACGCTGAGCGCGTTCGTCTCCGGCGAGGCGGCTGGGCCCACCAGCAACGGCGCGTTCGGCGTGGGGTTCACGACGACCGGCCTTCAGCGACGAATGTGGGAGATGGGCGCGATCACGCACGCGGGCTTCGTGATCCTGCCAGCCAGGTTGTTCACCGAGTATGCCGCCCTCATCCTCGACGGGACCGTCGGCGCGTCCGAGGTCTACCTCTACGCGCGGGTGCTCGGATCTGACTCGCTGTTCGTGCTGCGTCCTGCGGCAGGGGGGGGCGCCACCACGCTCCACGCGGCCAGCCTCGCCCAGGGTGGGGCCGTGGCCCTCGCGTGGGTTCCCCTGCCGGATCAACCCGACACCATCGGCACACCGCCCGGGCCGGCGCGCTTCGCGCAGTTCCAGCTGCAAGCCGACTCGGTGGGTGCTCTGCCCTTCGTGCGACTCGCAGACGGCGTGCTTGATCGAAGCTCGGTCGACCCGAGCACCCAGACGCGACGCGCGGGCATTCGCCCGAGCGTGTATCTCGTGGACCGTGGCGATCCCGGCGTGATGGGACGGGTGGCCGGCATCGTCAACGCGTCGTGCGCCGGCGTCTGCGATCCGTACGGATCGCTCTACCGGCTCGAGCTCGACTCCCTGCGCGCGTCGCGTCCTCCCCGCCTGACCCGCGTGATGGCCTCAGGCGGTCCACAGTCGGGATGGGCCTCACCGGCCACGCTCGCCTCGACCTTCCTCACCCTCCTCATCGGCGAGGCCCCGTCGCATCCGGCGTTTGACGGCACGCGCGCCGCGGGCATCTGGAGTGGATCGCTCGCCTTCGGGCAGCAGCCCACGACGTTCACGCGCATTGCCGAGACCACACAAGCGAGCCTCATCCCGGGAGCGACCGGCAGCTGCGTGGCGGCGCTCAACCAGTGCTGGGACATCGGCGACATCACCGAGGCCGAGTCGCTCCTTGGCGCCGGGAAGTGGATCGTCACCATCCGCGCGCACACGCTGCCATTCCGCGCGACGGGGTTCGACTATCCGCGTGAGAGCGGTCAGGTGCTCCTGCTCACGACGCCGTGACGCAGGACCGCTACGGTGCCCCCGGCGGCCCGTGCCGAGCGCGCATCCGCTCCCGCATCGCCTTCGACTTCTCGCGCTGCGCGGGCGTCAGGATCCGGTCCATCCCGGCCTGCGTCTCCTGAACGAGCGAGTCCATGGCCGGCGCGAGCTTCTCGCGCAGGGCGCGGAACTTGGGCTCCTGCGCCGTCATCAGCGAATCCACGGCGGTCGCCTGCGCGCCCGTGAGCTCGAGCTCCTTGGCCATCCGCTCGCGCATCCGCTTGCGCGCCGAATCGCTCGGCGCACGTCCGAATGGCCCGCCCATTCCGCCGCGTCCACCGCCGCGCGTCCATGCGCCAAACCCGTGCGCGTGCATGGACCGGTCCACGGCAATGCCGCCCAGCGCCGACGCGATGGCGATGGCGAGGATCGCGAGGGCAATCCAGAGGAATGACATCCGGTTGCCGCTGCTGTCGCCATCGCTCGGCCCGAGCCGCGCCGCCACCGGGGCGCCGCCGTCGGTCTCGTCTCGGGCGGTGCTCATGGGGTCGCCTCGGCCGTGCCACCGATCGCCGCTTCGGGAGTGCTGACGGCAAAGGTCCGCGTCGAGCCTCCCACGGCGTCGTAGGCCGTATTGACGTCGGCCACCGACTCGGCCACCGTGACAACCGGGTCGCTCTCGCGCGGCGTGCGCAGCAGCACCATGGTGGCCCCGATCCCGGCCGCGAGCGCGAGCGGCAGCGCCGGCCGGCTCCACCGCACCGCGAGCTCGATGATCGGGCTCCGGCGACGTGCCGGGCGGCGATACGACGCCAGCGTGATCGTGGCGGCAGCGCGGATGCGCGCGCGCAGTGCCTCGAGATCGGCGTCGCTCCGGCGCGATGACGCTGCCGTCGCGTGCAGCGCCAGCCAAGGCGCGCCCTGTGCCAGGATGCGCGCGTGCAGCGCCTCTTCGCGCGCCGCGGACAGCAACGGCGCGTCGTCCACCGCGCGCAGCATGGCGCGCAGGTCGTCGTGGTCGGAATCGTGGAGGTGCGTCATGGTGTGTCCGTGGAGTGGTCGCGGGCAGCGCGCGGGGCATGTGCCGCGAGCGCCACGCGCAACACCTTGCGTGCCTGGTGCAGGTGCCAGCGGACCGTCCCCGCCGGCATGTCGAGCATCGTGGCCAGTTCGCCACTGCCGTACCCTTCGACGTCGCTGAGTTGCACGATCGACTGCTGGACCTGTGGCAACTGCGTGAGCGCGGCGCGGAACGCCGCCATCACTTCGGATCGTTCGGCGGCCACGTGGCCGCCGGCGTCGTGCCCGTGCACGTCGTCCATCAGTGCTTCCGTGCGCCGCACCTTGGCGGAGCGCCGGTTGTTGAGCGCCTGCGTGATCAGGATGCGGAAGAACCAGGGCCCGAAGGCCCGTCCCGGACCGCACTGCGCGATCCGTTCGAGCGCGCGGAGGAAGGCGTCCTGCACGATGTCCTCGGCGTCCCCGTCGTGTCCCACCATGCGGTGCGAGACGGCGTAGGCGCGCTTGAGGTAGCGGCGCACCAGCGTGTCGTAGGCCAGCGTGTCGCCCGCGCGCACCCGGGCCACGAGCGCCGGCTCGTCCACCATGTCGGGCGGAAGGGCGGGCGCATCGGCCGGCGCCAGTTCATCCGCGACGGGCGCGGCGTGACTGGCGAACTCGGGATCCGGGGGCAGGGCGGGCACAGTCACAGGGTCGTCGTTCCTCCTCGCGCGGGCAAGGGCCCGCGTCGGTTCAAGGAGGCATACAGCGGGAGGCGGGCGAGCGTTGGCCCGACCCGACTCCCTACGGCCGCTGCTCCCCGGGCCGGCGCTGCTGCCCCTGCTGCCCGCCGAACATCCCGGCGAA
>JANLSF010000948.1:0-1809 GCA_031362285.1 Gemmatimonadota bacterium
GCCGTTGCCCGGGCCGGCCAAGGCGCTGATCGCGTCCGCCCAGTTGCGGGTCATCGGGGGGCTGCTGGGGGTGGAGGGGGTGCTGGTGCGGGGCGACGAGGCCCGCATTACATTCCACGATTCCGCCGTCCCTCGCCTCAAGGCGCTGGCGGCGGCCTTTCACGAGGTCCAGTTCAAGGCCGACGTGAAGCGCGCGCATCCGCTGTCGCTCAAGCTCACCCGGCTCGGCGGCGCGGAGATCCTCGATGGCCTCGTCCAGGCCCTCCGGAGCCTTGCCCCCGCTGCCGGGCGAGGCCCCTGAGTGCCCTCGTTCCTTTCTTCCACAAGAAGGTCAAGGTTGCCTGTCATGTCCCGCACTCGCTTCCTCGTCGCCGCGTTGACCCTCGGTCTCGGCGCCTGCGACGCCCTCGGCGCGCACGCCAGCACCGTCGCCAAGGTCGGCGCGCGTGAACTCTCCGTCGACCGTCTCGGCAACCTGATCGGCCAATCGTCGGCGCCCGTCCGCAAGGACGTCGCGCGCTCGATCGCCGAGGTCTGGGTGAACTACCAGCTGCTCGCCGAAGCGGCCGCCAACGGCGACACGCTCGGCGACCTGAAGCTCGTGGACGAGACGATGGCGTCGGTGATCCAGCGCGCGCGCATCGAGAAGCTCTACGGCGAGATTGCCGCCGCGTGGAAGGACAAGCCCGTGGACACCACGGGCGTCGAGGCGCGCTACAACAACGGCGAGTTCCTCGCGGCCCGCCACATCCTCATCGCGATCACGCAGGGATCCCCGCCGGACAGCATCTCGCGCTTCCAGGCGCAGGCGCTGTCCATCCGGAAGGACCTCACGGCCGCGAACTTCGCCGCGATGGCCGCCAAGTTCTCCAAGGACGTGGGCACGGCCACGCGCGGCGGTGACCTCGGCGTCTTTCCCAAGGGGATCATGGTCCCCGAGTTCGAGCGCGGCATCACGGCGCTCAAGCCCGGCGAGATCTCGAGCCCGATCCGGACGCAGTTCGGCTTCCACATCATCCGTCGCTCGACCTATGCCGAGGTCGTCTCCCAGGTCACGAAGGCGGCGGGCGACAAGCAGTCCGCCGCCGCCGAGAGCACCTACCTCGCCAAGCTCGAGAAGGACGCCGGCGTGGCCGTCAAGGGCGATGCGGCCCTCTCGGTGAAGGCGGTGGCGATCGACCTCGAGGCGCACTACGCCGACAACACCGTGCTCGCGTCGATGAAGGGCGGCGACTACACCGGGGCCACCCTCGCCAAGCTCCTCCGCACGATTCCGCAGAAGGCCCAGTTGCTGCAGCAGCTCCAGTCGGCCCCCGACACGGTCATCGTGGCGCAGTTCCTCAAGCCGGTGCTCCGCACGGAACTGCTCGTGCGCGAGGCCGACAAGCGGAAGATCGAGCCCGACACCGCGCTCATCACGAACGTCCACCGCACCTTCTTCAACATGCTGAAGGGCGCCTGGAACGGGCTCGGCGTTGCGCCGTCCATGCTCGACAGCGCCGGCAAGGCGACGCCCGGCGAGCGCGCCAAGCGCGCGGGCGACATCGTCGAGACGTACATGGACCGGCTGATCAAGCAGGAGATGAACTTCGTCGAGGTGCCGCCGCCACTCGAGGCCGGGCTGCGCATGAAGTTCAAGTACGAGATCGACAAGGCCGGCATCGACCGCGCCGTCGAGAAGGCGCAGAAGGTGCGGGCCGCCGCCGATTCGGCCAAGGCCAGCAACGAGCCGGCCTCGTCGGTGCCGGTGCCGGGCGCCCCCGCCGCTCCGGCGACGAAGGGCACCAAGAAGCCGTGACGTTGCCCGGG
>JANLSF010000689.1:0-2602 GCA_031362285.1 Gemmatimonadota bacterium
GTTCGCCGCCTGCGCCGCCAACATCGCCACCAACGTCGCGTTCTGCGTCAGGTCCTCGCGCACGAGCTTGTCGAAGGTGTCCCGGTTGGTGTGCCACGTGGTGAGGCCGTAGTCCCAGCCCAGCGCGCCCAGCCCGAACGCCGGCGCTCCGTAGCACGCAAAGCTCGCGTTGTCGCTCCCGCCGTTGGCCGGAGCGCCCGGCGGGTTCATGCTGATCCACCGCGTGATGGCCGACGGCATTTCGCGGAGCCATGCGTCGAGCCGCGCCGCCGTGCCCGGCAGCGCGCCCGGGCCCGTGGACATCACGCGCCCCGTGCCGTTGTCCTGGTTGAACAGCGCGTAGAGCCCGCTCACCACCTCGGGATGATCCTCGCTGTAGGCGCGCGAGCCATTCAGCCCCTGCTCCTCGCCCTGCCAGTGCCCCACGCGGATCGTGCGCTTCGGCGCGAAACCGATCGCCTTGAGGATGCGCAGCGCTTCCATCATGACCGTCGTGCCGGTGCCGTTGTCGGTCGCGCCGCTCGAGCCATCCCAGGAGTCGAAGTGGGCCGAGAGCAGCACGAACTCGTCGGGCTTCTCGCTCCCCCTGATCTCGGCGATCGTGTTGAACACCGGCTTCTCGCCCAGGAACTCGCTCTCGGCCGTGAGGCGCACGCGTGGCTTCTGGCCGCGCTCGGACAGCCGCGACAGCAGCCCGTAGTCCTCGCACCCCACGTCGTACGTGGGGAGCAGCTGCCGCCACGAGCCGAAGATCTTGTCGATGCCGGGGTAGCGCGACCAGTTGTTGGCGAGCACGGCCACGACGCCGGCCTCCTTGAGCTTCTGCTGCAACGCGCCCGGTACGGTGCCGAAGGCGGCGAGCCGCATGCGCCACGTGGCCGTCACCGAGTCCTGCTCCTTCGTCGCGCGCGCCTGCGACTCGCTCATGCCGAACTCAGCCCACTGTTGCGTCGAGCGGCAGGAGAGTTGCGCCGCCGTGGTCAGCACCGCCTTCCCCCGGACCGTGCGCAGCCACGCCGTGGCCGCGTTCGAGTCGGCCAGTTCCGGAACCCCGATCACGTCGGCGTCCACCGGCTTGCCATTGGTGCCCGGGCTCCACGCGAGCATCAGCGCGTCGAGCGAGCGCACGCGCGGGCTCAGGAGGTCGAGGTGCGACACGCCACGGCGCCACGAGTTCCAGGTGCCGTAGTCCTCGCGCCGGGCCGCGATTCCCCACCCCTTGTACTTGGCCAAGGCCCAGTCGCTCGCCGCGGTGGCCGCGGGCGACCCCGTGAGGCGCGGACCGACGACGTCGGTCAGCTCCTGCGCCAGCCCCATCGCCTGCGAGCGCGTCATCCCCTCGTCCCAGATCTTCTGGATCGTCGCGTCGGTGGGCGACGTGGTGCGCACGAACGCGGCCGGCGGCGACGGCGGTACGGTCTGGTTCACAGGTGCCGCATCGCCCCTCGGACCACGGCCACCGGGCTGCTGGGCCGCGAGCGGAGCGGCCGCGACGACGAGGGAAAGCAGGCGGATGAACGGACGACGCTGGGACATCAAATCCTCGGCTGGGAACGGGCACGACCCACGGCAACTCCACCGCGACGGCGGTATCTTATCCCGTGGTCCCCATCGCAGCGAGGGACCCGCACCTCCCCCAGGGCCCTCCCATGCGTCGCGTCGCCACCCTGCTCGCCCTCGCCATCCCCGCCGTCATGTCCGCCCAGCGCCCCACCACCCCCGACGACTCCCTCGTCGCGCGCGCCCGCGAGATCCACAAGCGCGTCATCTCCGTCGACACGCACGTGGACATCCCGTTCCAGTACGCCACCGAGTTCGCCGACCCGGGCAAGCGCGACGCGTTCCGCGTGGATTACCCCAAGATGAAGGAGGGCGGGCTCGACGCCGTCTTCTTCATCGTGTACGTGGGACAGGGCAGCCGCGACATGGAAGGGACCGAGACCGCCAAGGAGCTGGCCCTCACCAAGTTCGGCTCCATCCGCCGCGCGGTGGCCACCTACAAGGACCGCATCGCCCTCGCCGAGCGCGCCGACGACGTCGCGAAGATCGCCCGCGCCGGCAAGCTCGTGGCCATGATCGGCATCGAGAACGGCTACGTGATCGGCAAGGACCTCTCGCTCGTGGCGCGGTTCCACAAGCTGGGGGCGCGCTACATGACGCTCACCCACAACGGCACCAACGAGATCGGCGACCCGGCCATCAACATCGCCGGCGACACCAAGGGGGAGTGGGGCGGCCTCTCGCCGTTCGGCAGGCAGGTGGTCGCGGAGATGAACCGCGTGGGGATGATGGTGGACATCTCGCACAACGGGAAGCAGACCATGCTGCAGGCGACGGCCCTGTCCAAGGCGCCGGTCATCGCCTCGCACTCCGGCGTCCGCGCGCTCAACGACCACCCCCGCAACGTCGACGACGAGCAGCTCGACGCGATCAAGCAGTCCGGTGGTGTGGTGCAGGTCGTCGCACTCGGCGGCTTTCTCAAGCGCACGCCCCCCGAGCGTGAACCGGCGATCCTCGCGCTGGCCACGAAGGTGGGCCTCACGACCGCGCGCGACTCGGCCAAGCTGACCGTCGCGCAGCGGGCGGCTTGGCGCGCCGGCAT
>JANLSF010000021.1:0-6706 GCA_031362285.1 Gemmatimonadota bacterium
CAGGTCCACGTACGATCCCGCGACCGGGGCCTTCTCGGTGCGGATGCGGCTTCGCAACCTGCTGGCGCAGCCGTTGGGAACGAGCGACCGGGTGACAGCCTCTCCCCAAGGCACACTCGCCTTCTTCCCGGGTGGTGCATCGCTCACCGTGATTGCCGGCGGCGGGGTGGCTTCGGTGACGGTGCCCGACACCACGACCTCCTTCGTGGGGACGGGCGAGCCGGCCTTCAGGTTCCCCGGCATCATTCTCCCAGCCGGGGTGAGCACCCCCCGAGACTGGACGTTCCAACTGTCGCCCAGCGCGACCGAGGTCGCTTTCAGCGTGCAGCTGTCGACGGACGTGGCCGACGGGAGTGCCGGGGGCTTCGCGCGCCCGGCGGGGTTCGCCAGCGCCGCGGTTGGTCCGGGGGGCCATCGCTGCGCCGTGCGGACAGGCGGAACCGTCTACTGCTGGACGGGAGGGACCGCGGCCAACGGGCAGCTGGGGAACGGGCGCCTCTCTTACACGGCTCAACCGGTGACGGTGGACGGCGGCCGACAATTCCTGACGATCGCGGTAGGCTCCGCGCACGGGTGCGGCATCGGCCGTGTCGACAGTCTGGTGTACTGTTGGGGGGCGCGGAGCACCGCCGCGGTGGGTGCGGGCGCGCCGCCGGCCGCGACCGACACCGCCATCTACGCAATCACACCAGTCAATCTCGCGGGCGCGAAGGCCTCGGCGATTGCAGCCGGTGGAGGCACGACTTGCGCCCTCACGCTGGCGGGCCAACTGTATTGCTGGGGCGCCGGTAGCACCCTTGGCGACGGGACCTCCGTCGCCTCGTACGCGCCCAAGCTGGTTGGTGGCGGGGCGGCATTCCTGAAGGTCGCCATGAGCGGAGGCACCGTCTGCGCGATCACGGCGTCGCCAGCGGGGACGTTGCTGTGTTGGGGGCGCAACCTGTTCGGCAGCATCGGCGATAGCACGACCACCACGCGACTGTCCCCGACCCCGACACGCATGCCACCGGGTCGCACCTTCACGGACGTGGCCGTCGCATTCAACGCGACCTGTGCGCTCGACAGCGCCGGGGTAGTGTGGTGCTGGGGAAGCAACGGCGGACTACTGGGCACCGTCGACTCGGTCTCGTCTCCGCGGCTGGTCCCCGATTCGCTGCTGAACCCGGGGCGCTTGCTGTTCGACGCCGTGTGGGCAGGCTCCAACGTGACCATGTGTGCTCGCGTCACGACCGGTCGCCTCTACTGCTGGGGCGACAATCAGCTTGGATTGCTCGGAAGTGGAGCGCTTCCCTCCCTCCGGCATCCCACCGAGATCGTCGGTGGCTTCGACGTGAGTGCCGTAAGCATTGGCGGCAACGCGGTGTGCGCAGTGGGCAGCGGTGCCCAAACGGGAGTGCCCTTCTGCTGGGGCAGCAATGCGCAGGGCCAGATCGGGGCGGCGGCGACGGTCGGATCTTCCAGGTTGACGCCGACCGCTGCGCTTTCCGTTGCAGACGTGCGCGGGGTTTTCGTCGGATCCTCGAATACCAGTTGCTTCCTGCGCACGACGGATGTGGCAACGTGCCTCGGCTCAGGATCGTCGGGACAGTTGGGCGACGGGGCAGCCCGGGCCGATACGGCCCCGACGATGCGCGGGGTGTTGGGTCTCTCCGACGTCGTGGACGTCGCCAGCACCTCGCAGAACAGCTGCGCGCGGCGCTCCGCCGGCGACGTGTGGTGCTGGGGCGGTGGAGTCAGCGGCGAGAACGGGCAGGGCGATCTCGTTGATCGCGCCGTCCCCGTTCAGGTCACGGCGCTCGGAGGACCGGCGCTCGTCATCGCGTCCGGCCAGTCGCACTCCTGCGCGGTGCGAGCGTCCGACAGCGCCACCTTCTGCTGGGGTCGCAACAGCAGTCGTCAGGTCGGCCAGAGCTCGCCACTCACCTCCGTATCTACGCCGACTCAAGTGGCAGGTGCGCCCAAGTTCTGGCGGCTCGCGCTCGGGAGTGCGCATTCTTGCGGCTTGGGTGCCTTGGACTCCGTTGCGTACTGCTGGGGCGCTCTTTCGCCTACGCTCCCCACGGCCACGGCGACGCCCACGGCGGTGTCCACGCCGCCGGGCGTCAAGTTCGTCGAGATCTCGTCGGGCTTTTCCCACGCATGCGGCCGTACGGTCTCGGGTGACGCCTACTGCTGGGGGGCGAACAGCTCTGGTCAGCTCGGCAACAACTCCACGGCGGCATCAGCCGCCGCGGTGCTGGCCCTCCTGCCCGGTGCTGCGACCTCCGTGCACGCGTACAGTCTCATGACCTGCGCCCTGGACACCGGCGGCACACTCTACTGCTGGGGACTGAACAGCTCTGGGTCGGCTGCACTCGGGCCGACAATCACTGGCGCCCAAGTTCCGACGCTGGTGACGGCGCCGGGCAGTGTCCTTCCGCCGTTCGCGGCGCTGTTCGGGACCGGAAACGGGGGATGCGCGATTGCGCAGGTCACCAGCGGACTGTATTGCTGGGGAGCCGGCGCCGGGACGGGCAGCGGCGCCAGCGTGTACCCGGCACCCGTGGTCGCGCCGTGACCCTTCGCCGCACTCCCACCGCGCGACCCGGTTTCACCGGACATGACGCGCGTCACAGCAGAATGGCGCGCGCGGCGAGATTCTTGCGATGTTCGGAACTTGCCGATTCAGGTGCCGCACTGCACCGTTCCCGTTACCGCGTCGGTCGCATGAGCCCGCGCGGGCGCTGGCCATCCCGTAACGCATTTGCCCGCATGACGTTGACGTCAGCCGACGGTTCTGTAATGCCGCGCCGCGCTTGCGACTACCGGGCAAACGGTTGGCGTCTGCGACGTCGCACGTGGGCCACGGTACGCCACGCTGGCGCCACGATCGCCACCGCGTCCGCCCTTTCCAGCTGCTCGGTGGACCAGCTCGCCGCCCCGCGCGTGGTGCCGATCACCCATCTCGCTGCGGCCGTCACCTGCAGCCTCTCACGCGGCGCCACGCCGCGCACCACCTGCCAGTCGGCGCTGACCGCCACCGGCCCCACGCGCGCCACCGCCGAGCGTGCCCTGCGGGCCCAGATGCAGCTCGCCGCGTCCGATCGCGCCATCGGCACCAAACAGCTCGTGGTGGGCGGCCAGGACCTGTACGTGCGGCTCGAGCCGCAGGCGTCGTCGTACGTGGCGGGCACCTTCGCCGTGGAGATGAAGCTGCGCAACCTGCTGGCGCAGCCCATGGGCACGCAGGACGGGACCAACGCCACCCCCACCGGCACTGCGGTCTACTTCCCGGGCGGCACGGGGATGACCACGGTGCAGGGCACGGGGACCGTGACGCTGGCCAACCCCGATTCGCTGGGCACGGTGGCGCAGTCGGGGGTGCCGTTCATCAACTACCCCGGGGTGCTGCCGGCCTCGGCCACCACCGAGACGCGCGTCTGGCAGTTCACCATGCCCGCCTCGATCACCGAGGCGAGCTTCACCTCGCTCGTGTTCACCACCATCGCCGACAGCGCGGCGTCGGGGTTCGTGCAGCCGGGCGGGTTCGTGGGCGCGTCGGTGGGACCGAACGCCGACTTCCGCTGCGCGATTCGCACGGGCGGCGCGGTGTACTGCTGGGACGCTTCGGGGAGCGGCGACGGGATCCTCGGCAACGGGCGGCTCGGCTACACGGCGGATCGCCTGCCCCGCGCCGTGCCGGGCACCGGGTACACCGATGTGGCGGTGGGGTACTTCCACGCGTGCGCGATCGCGGCGGGCGCCGTGTACTGCTGGGGCGACCACGCGCTGCCGCAAGTGGGCGCGGGCGTACCGAGGTCGAGCGACACGGCCGACTTCAGCGTTCGGCGCGTCACCATCCCGTCGCCCGACCCGATCGTGAAAGTGGTGGCCAACGACCAGGCCACCTGCGCGCTCACGTCGACGCAGGACCTGTATTGCTGGGGCAAGGGCGGCTTCGTCGGCGACGGCACGTTTGTTGACAGGTACACGCCTTCGCCCATTCGCTCGAACGTCGGGGAGGTGTCCGCGAGCAGCGGAGCCACCATGTGCCTCCGCGATAACTCGCAGGGTGTCGAGTGCTGGGGCGACAACCAGTTCGGCCAGGTGGGCGACGGCACGACGACGTTCCGCAATCAGCCGCGCTTCGTGAGCGTGCCGCTGGGGCGCACCTTCATGGCGCTGGCCGTCGGAAATTCGCACGGGTGCGCCATCGACGACCTCAAGGCCATCTGGTGTTGGGGCAACAACCTCAACGGCTACCTGGGCACGACGGACTCGCTCTCGCTGCTCAACCTGGTGCCGACGCCGCTCGCGAACGCGGTCGGCTTGCAGTTCACGACCCCCTTCGCCGCCGGCGTGGCCAACACGTGCGCCGCAGACGCGACGACCATCCCCGGATCGCTCTTCTGCTGGGGCCAGAACTTCGACGGTACGCTCGGCTTGGGTGGCACGATCGACACGCGCGTGCCGCAGCGCGTCAGCGCCGTACCCTACCAGCGCGTGACCATGGAGAATTCGCGCACCTGCGCCATACGCCAGGGGAGCGGCGCGATGGACTGCTGGGGCCGCCAGTTCCGAGGCGAGATGGGGATCGCCGCGCCCCTGAACGGAATCCAGACCACGCCGGCCCTCGCCGTGACGGGCGCGAGCGCTGTCGCCATCTCGGGAGGCGGAGCCAGCCAGTCCACCTGCTTCGTCACCGCCGCCGGCGGACTGAACTGCCTGGGCAGCGGCGCGGGCGGTCTCCTCGGTGATGGCCGCTCGTACACGGACACCACCCATCGCATGCAGGGGGTGCTCGGACTGCCGCGCCCCATCGTCGAAGTGGCGCTCACCGATCGCAATGCCTGCGCGCGTCATCAGTCGGGCACGGTGTATTGCTGGGGCGCTGGCAGTGAAGGCCGCAACGGACAGGGCGACTCCACCGACCGGGCAATCCCCGTTCAGGTGCCGATCGGCGCGGGTGGCGCACTCGCCATCGCCGCCGGCGCGGCGCACCACTGCGCCATTCGCGCGAGCGACACCCTCACGGTGTGCTGGGGGAACAACGCGTACGCGCAGGCCGGCCAGCCGGTCGCCACGCAGACCGTCCCAACGCCAGCGCTGATTCCAGGCGGCCGGAAGTTCTGGACGATCAGCGCCGGCGTCGAGTGGACATGTGGCCTGACCGTGGCCGACTCGACCGCCTACTGCTGGGGCTTCATGCCGGGCACCAGTACCGCCATCCCTACCCCGACGATCGTGCCCGGCTCAACCGGCGCGCACGCCCTCTCGGTGGGCAGCCTGCACTTGTGCATCATTCCGGCCGCCGGCGTCGGCCTCGAGTGCCTGGGCAGCAACTCCGAAGGGCAGTTCGGGGACGGGACCTTCACCAACTCGTCGACGCTCACGCCGAGCTTCGGCGGCGGCGAGCCGTTCGTCTCGGTGGCGGCCTATGGCGGTTCCACGTGCGCCGTGACCTCGGCGGCGTCCACCATCCGCGCGAACGGGCTCTTCTGTGCCGGATTCAACGGGGCGCAGGGGTCTGCGGGCAACGGGCTCGTGCCCCAGCGATCAACCGTTGCCTTCCTGGTGTCCCTGTCGGCCTTCTCCAAGGTCTTCGGTGCCGCCAAGGAAGGCGCGTGCGCGATCACGCTCACCAACGCCCTGCACTGCTGGGGGCCGAACCCGGGTGACGGCAGCAGCGTTGCCGGTTTCCCCGTGCCGGTCTCGGTGCCGTGACGTCACCCCGCCCGCGACTCCGCGCCCTGCTGCTCGCCGGCGCCACGCTCGCCGTGGCCTGGGCCTGCACCGACGACCGCCTCACCGGTCCGCTCGCGCGCCGCGTGGCGTCCATCATCCTGCAGCGGGGCGCGCTCAAGACGCCCTACGTGCTGGCCGGCGCGAGCGCGCGCATCGACACCGTGCGCATCATCCTCAAGCGCGCCGACTCCACCGTCGTCCTCGACACGTCGATCTTCGTGCCGGTGGGCGCCGACTCGCTCAAGTTCAGCTACGACCTCCCCATCACGGGCTCCACGACCTTCGGCGCCACGTTGCAGTACAAGTCGCAGGGGGTCGTGCTCTTCCAGTCGGCGGGAGTGGTCACGGCCAGCACCCCCGGCTCGGCGCCGGGCACCGGCGTCGTCGACGTCCCGCCCCTCCTCATCGGGCCCGGGTCCAACGCGAGGACCGTCTCGATCCTCCCTCGCGATACCGTATTGAGCTTCGGTGGCTCGGTGACCTACCGTACCACCGCCCGGGACGCCGCCACCAATCCGATCACGCCCTTCCTCTCGGTGCTCTCCACGAGTGACCCGTCGGTGCCGATCGCCGCGAATGGGCAGGTCTCGGCGCCGGCGCTCCGTCGCACCATCTGGGTCAAGGTGCTGATCCCGCTCGCGACCCCCGTGGTGGATTCGACGCGCGTCACCTTCGCCCCCGTGCCCGTGACGCTCCGCGTGCAACGCGGCGACGCGCAGGCCGGCACCGTCGGGATCGCGCTCACGCAGCCGATTGTCGCCCGCGTGCTCGCCGCCGATTCCATTGGCGTGGCGGGGGTGAGCGTCACCTTCACCACGTCCACCCCGGGCGCCGTCATCAGCACGCCCACGGTCGTCACCGACTCGGCCGGTGACGCGATCACCGTCGTCACCTTGGGGCCGCTCGCGGGAGCGCAGGGCTTCACGGCCACGTCGACCGTCGGCGCGCGCACCTTCGCCGCCACGGCGAATCCCGGCGCCCC
>JANLSF010000025.1:0-2228 GCA_031362285.1 Gemmatimonadota bacterium
GCGAGGCGGTCGTTGCGCCCCATGTTTTCGGTTGCGGCCTCGCCGAGCAGGAACTCCTTGTAGGCCGGCACGTCGTCGGTGGGGCGCGCCACGAGCTGCTCGCGCGCCGTCGCGCCGAGCGCGACGTTCAGCTTCTCGACCACGTTCGACGCAATCGCCGACTGCATCTTGAGCACGTCCTTCAGCTCGTCGTCGAACGGTGCCTGCCAGCGGGTGGCGCCATCGCGAGTGCGGACGAGTTCCGGCGTGACCCGCACGCGCCGAACCCCGTCGGGCCCGGCGGACCAGCGCACGGTGCCCGTCAGGAGGTACTGGACCCCGAGTTCCTCCCCGATGTCGCGCGGCGACTTGGTGGTGGCCCGGTACTGGTTGCTCGACGCGCGGGCGATGACGCGCAGCCCCGGCACTCCGGCGAGCTTGCCGCGCACTTCCTCCGTGATCCCCTCGGCGAAGGTTGCGTCATCGCCCGTGCCCACGTTCTCGAACGGCAGCACGGCGAGGCCCGGCGTACCGTCACTGGGCGGAAGGCTGCGCCGCCAGGCGAAGAGTGCGCCCACGCCGATCAGCAGCCCGATCACGAACCAGATGGTGCGTGGCGCGCCAGCCCGCGCGGGTCGTGCCGGCGCGACCGACCCCTGGCCCGTGCCCACCATGCCACTCGTTGCCGCCGGTATGGCGCCGGACACCAGCGTCACCTGCGTCGCCCGCTCCAGCGCCTGGAGAAACTCCGCCGCCGTGGCATACCGGTCGGCCTGCACGCGCGACATCGCCTTGCGGATGACCGGCTCGAGCAGGGGCGGCAGCCCCGGGCGCGTGGTCGCCAGTGCCCGCGGGTCCTCGCTCAGCACGCGCGCGATGACGGCCTGCGCGGTGGGGCCACTGAAGGGCGCCTCGCCGGCCAGCATCTCGTAGAGCACGCAGCCGAGCGCGTAGATGTCGGTGCGCGCGTTCACGTCGCGGTCGCCCCTGGCCAGCTCCGGGCTCATGTACCCCGGGGTGCCGATCCCCACGCCCGTCACCGTCAGCGACGGCGTGTCCCCACTCCCCGCCAGCGCGCGCGCGATGCCGAAATCGGCCACGAGCGCGTGCCGTTCCGAGAGCAGGATGTTCTCCGGCTTGATGTCGCGGTGGATCACGCCGTGCCGGTGCGCATAGTCGAGGGCATCGGCCACCTCGCGCGCAATCACCAGCGCGTCGGCCACGGGCAACTGCCGCTCGCGCGTGAGACGCGCGCGCAGCGTCTCTCCCTCGATGAACGGCATCGTGAACCAGAGCCGCCCATCAAGCTCGCCCGAGTCGAACACGCCGAGGATGTGCGGGTGCTGCAGCCGCGCCACGAGCTTCACCTCGCGTTCGAACCGTTCGCGCCCCACCGACTGCGCGACCTCCTCGTGCAACAGCTTGAACGCCACCAGTCGGTCATGGCGCATGTCGCGCGCCAGATAGACAACGGCGAAGCCGCCGCGCCCCAGTTCGCGTTCCAGCTGGTAGCGATCTCCGAGGGCAGCGCTCAGGGCGGACTGTTCGGGCATGCGTGGGGCTGAAGAAGACGGGCGAGCACAACCACGCCAAGATCAGCCCGAGACGAGTGCCGGCGCAACCGTGCGCGCATGACGATCTCCTTTGCGCGAGCGGAGACGTGAGGGTGGCGCGGCGCTCCCCATGCGGTCAGGTCGACCGGGTCAGGGAACGCTCCCCTTCCGGTAGTCCAACTGCGGCTTCTGCGTGCCGAGCACCGTTTCGTACTTGAAGCCCGGCCCACGCCGGCCGTCGAACTCCGCCTTGGCCGCGGCGATCGCGGCCGGCGAGGTGAACAGGTCGGCGCCCGTGAGGGCCAGCGTCTTGGCGGCGATCATCATCCCCTTCATGCCGATGCTCGTGCCGCCCGCGGCCACGGCCTGCCACGAGTGCGCGGCGGTGCCCGGCACCCAGGTGGCCGACGACATCTGCACGGTGGGCACCACCCAGCTCACGTCGCCCACATCGGTGGAGCCGGCGCCGGCCTGATTCATCACCAGCGGCTTGATGCTCGCGGTGCTCTCCAGCGGCACCACGCTGAACGCCTCGCTCTTCTGCAGCTTCTCGGCGAAGGCGCGCTCCTCGGGAGTGTAGCTGTAGCCACCCACCCTCTCGAGGGCGCGCTGCTGGATCCTGCCGAGCGCCTCGTTCGGGAGCGTCGAGTACACCGACCCCACCAGCTGCAGGTCGTAGGTGGTCCCCGTGCCGAT
>JANLSF010000056.1:0-3124 GCA_031362285.1 Gemmatimonadota bacterium
GCGAGCGCTGCAGGTTGCCGTCGTCGGTGCCCACCCAGAGCACGCCCTTCCGCTTCGGCGACTCGGCCAGCGCCGAGATCGTGGGCCAGTAGCTCACGCCGTCGTCGAGCGAGAGGGTGGTGTCGGCGGCCGGTTGCCCCATGATCGCGAGCGAGCGCCGGTCGGTCCCCGTGGTGCGGTCGCCGAGCGAGACCCACGTCTGACCGCGGTCGGTGCTCCGGTAGAGCTCCTTCATGCCGGCGTACACCGTCTTCAAGTCGTGCGGCGAGAGGAAGTACGGCGCGTTCCAGTTGGCCGGCCGGATCTTCTGGCCCACGCGCGGCGGGGGCGCGCCCCAGTTGCCGAGCTTGGGTCCCTCACCCTCGGGGCCCACCGGGCGGATGTTCGTGCTCTCGCGCGTGCGCCGGTCCAAGCGCTCGAGGCCCAGGTACTGCGATTCGACGTAGACGGTGTGGCCGTCGATGGTATCGGGAATGGAGAGGAAGCCGTCGCTGCCGCCGATGCGCCACCAGTCATCGTTCACGATGCCGTTGGACGAGTAGGTGGCACTGGGCCCTTCCCAGCTGCCGTTGTCCTGGAGCCCCCCGTAGACCTTGTAGGGGCGGCCGTTGTCGACCCGCACGTGGTACCACTGGCTCACCGGCAGCGTGCTCACGTAGAGCCACTTCACGCCGCGGTCCCACGAGATGCCCACGCCGCCGTCGTCGGCCTTCACGAGGTGGCGCGAGTCGGCGGGATCCACCCACACGAGGCGATCGTCGCCGTGGAGCGTCTGGCGCGGCTCGCGAAACGTCTTGCCCGAGTCGTCGGAAATGGAGTACTGCACCATGTAGATGCGGGATTCGTCGTTCGGGTCCACGGTGATCTTCGAGCTGTAGGCGGGGCGCGGATTCCAGTCGCCCATGCGACGCCACGACTCGCCGCGATCGCCGGAGCGATACACGCCGGCCAGCCGCTTGTCGTACGAGACCGAGGAGGTGTAGCGGAGCCCCTGCTCGACGCTCACGTACACCACGTTCGGGTTCTTGCGGTAGATGGAGATGCCGACGCGCCCGATCGTGTTGGGGGGCAACCCGTTGGCGATCTTGCGCCAGGTCTCGCCGCCGTCGATGGACTTCCAGAGCGCGCTCCCGGGTCCGCCGCTGACGAAGCCGTACGGCTGGCGGCGGCGCTGGTAGGTGGCGGCGTACATGGTGGCGGGTTGCACCGGGTCGATGGCGACATCGACCACGCCGGTGTTCTCGTCCACGGCGAGCGGGCGCGTCCAGCTCCGGCCGCCATCGGTGGACTTGTAGAGCCCGCGGTCCGGGTTCGGGCCCCAGAGGTGCCCGAGGGCGGCCACGAAGATGACGTCGGGATTCGCGGGGTGAATGGCGATCTGGGCGACATGATGCACGTTCGCCAACCCCATGTTCATCCAGCTGCGTCCCGCATCGGACGACTTGTAGACGCCGTCGCCCCAGCCCGAGCTCTGCCGGTTCGTGCCCTCGCCGGTGCCCACCCAGACGTCACTTGGCCGCGCCTGGGCGACCGCCACGGCGCCGATCGAGTTGGCGCCCTCGCGGTCGAACACCGCCGCCCACGTGATGCCGGCGTCGGCCGACTTCCAGAGGCCGCCCGTCGCGCTGCCCGCGTAGATGATGGTGGGGTCGCGCTCGACGACGGCGAGCCCGGTGATGCGGCCGCTCATGGAGGCCGGACCGATGGCGCGGAAGGTGAGCGCCGACAGGTCGGAGGCGGCAACGGGGCGCTGGCTCGACGCCGCGGAGGCGAGGCAGAGCACGGCGGCGAGGGCAAGGCCGCAGCGGGTGGCGACGAAGCGCATGGGCGGGCGGGGGGCGGGAGGGTGCGGACTTCGGGGGGGCGGGGTGCGTGGCTAAGTTGGGGGACCCTCCGGCTACGCGCGAGGGTACGACACGGTTGACCGATCCCTGTCGTCCTGACCCCTCGGAGCCGCCCTGATGCGCCTGCGCTTGTCTGCCTTGGTTGTCCCCGCCGCCGCCTTGTCCGGCTGCCTGTCGAGCTCGATCATCGACGGCGGTGGTCCGGTCCTGCCGACGGTCCTGCCGGCCCTCGAGAGCACGCCATTCGACTCGCTGGGCGGCGCCAAGCTCGCCTTCCAGCGGTTCGCGACCACGGCGGGGAGCTTCCGCGGGATCTACGTGGTCGATGGGGCGGCGCACTCGGTGCAGAGCCTGCTCTCGGGGCGCGCGCTCGACCGGGCGCAAATCTCGCCGGTCACGGGCACGCTCGCGTATGGCGGCCAGACCGTCAGCGGGGCGAGCATCTTCGACACCTACGTCTCGCGCCTCAGCGACTCGGTCGAGACGCGCATCACCAGCGGCGTCGAGAACGAGCAGTATCCCAGCTGGTCGCCGGACGGCTTGAAGCTGTACTACGCCTATCGGTCGAACGGCAAGTCGATCGTCGTCCGTCAGGATCCCGTGGTGGGCGCCGTCCGCGACTCGCTGATCCTCCCGGACTCGCAGCAGTTCGGGTGGGGGATCGATTCGCCCATCTCGGTGAGTGCCACGGGACGCCTCGCGATCGTCGTGCACGCCTCCGGGTGGCGCATGTGGGCCGTGGATTTCTCCGGCGCCAACCGCGTCCTGCTCCGCGACGATGCGCGCAACGACATCGGGCCGATCTTCCAGGGGGCGCAGTGGTCGCCCGACGGCCTCAAGCTCGCCTTCCTCGAAATGAACTACGACGTGGCCGACCAACTGACCTCGACCACCCTCAAGCTCATGAACGCGAACGGCACGGGCGAAGTCAGCATCGTCACGGTGGCGACGCTGCCGTTCACGTTCCAGGCCACCGCGCTGAACGACTTCTCGCTGTGCTGGCTCAACGCGTCGCGCGTCGCGTTCAGCGCCGTCGGCAACGACCGCGCCTCGCACATCTACGTCGCGAAGGTCACGGCCCCGGTGACCCTCACGCAGGTGACGACGAACAGCGGGGTCTTCGACCGCGGCCTCTCATGCCGGCCGTAGCCAGCCTGTCATGAGGCGCCGACGCCACGCCCTGGCCGCGTTGCTGCTGCTCCTTCCGGGAGAGGCAGCGCGCGCGCTCGCGTGGTGCGATGCACGGTCGGCGATGCACCCCTCGGCGTCGGCGCTCGACC
>JANLSF010000118.1:0-4660 GCA_031362285.1 Gemmatimonadota bacterium
CGAACGCTCGGCACGCGCTCGTCCACCTCCGCCTCACGTTCATGCGCCGCCTCGCCGGCACCGTCGTCGCGCCTGCTGTCATACTGCTCATCACGTCGCTGGCCGCGTCCGGCCGCGCGGCGTCGCAGGCGCCGTCGCCGCCCGCCATCGCGCGCGAATTTCGCGGAGTCTGGGTGGCCTCGGTGGCCAACATCGACTGGCCCAGCGTGCCGGGGCTGTCGTCGTTCGAACAGCAGGCCGAGCTGGTCGCGATCCTCGATCGCGCCCGGGCGCTCAACCTGAATGCCATCATTCTCCAGGTACGCCCCGCCGGTGATGCGCTGTATGCGTCGCGGCTCGAGCCCTGGTCGGCGTACCTCACGGGGCTCGAAGGGAAGGCGCCGGAGCCGTACTACGATCCGCTGGCCTTCGCGGTGGCGGAGGCCCATGCGCGCGGCCTCGAACTGCATGCGTGGTTCAATCCGTACCGCGCGCGACATGCGAGCGCCACGAGCCCGAGTGCGGCGACCCACATGTCCGTCACCCACCCCGGCCTCGTCCGCAGCTACGGGAAGTCGCTCTGGATGGACCCCGGCGAGCCCAAGGTGGTCCAGCGCACGCTCGACGTGATGCTCGACGTGGTCAAGCGCTACGACGTGGATGGCATCCACGTGGACGACTACTTCTATCCCTACCCGGAGAACGGGGCCGACGGCCAGCCGATGGAGTTCCCCGACTCGGCGAGCTTCGCCGCCTACCGGAAGTGCGGTGGCACGCTCGCGCGCGACGACTGGCGGCGGCACAACGTGGACCAGCTGATGGCGCGCATCTACGCGGGCACCAAGAAGCTCAAGCCGTGGGTGCAGGTGGGGATCAGCCCGTTCGGCATCTGGCGACCGGGGTATCCGGCGCAGATCAAGGGCTTCGACGCCTACGCCAGGCTGTACGCCGACGCGCGGCGGTGGTTGCACGAGGGGTGGCTCGACTACCTCGCGCCGCAGCTCTATTGGCCGATCGGCCAGGTGCCGCAGGCGTATCCGGTGCTGCTCGACTGGTGGATGCACGAGAACACGCGCAAGCGTCACGTGTGGCCGGGGCACTACACCACACGCGGCGCAACGCCGACGCTCGCCTGGGGGCTGGACGAGATCAGCAACCAGGTGCGGGCCACGCGCGCGGCTGGGGCGGGCGGCGACGTGCACTTCAGCATGCGCCCGCTGATGCCGGTCGTGCCACCCGCATCCGTCGCCCGGCGCGATTCCGCAACGGCAACCGCCCCGACGCCCGGAAACCCGTCGCCTCCCGCCGTGCCCGCACCCGGTGCTGGGCCCGTTGCCGCGCCCGCCAGCGCGCCCGTCGAGCCGATCTTCGACCGGCTCAAGCGCGACGTCTATGCCACGCCCGCCCTGGCGCCGGCCACGCCGTGGCTCGAGAAGCGGCCCATGTCACGCCCCGCGGTGCAGCTCGCCACTGACAGTGCCTCGCGCGAGCAGGTCCTCACGCTGACCCCGGGCAGCGGTCGCAACGTGGCCCACTGGACCGTGCGCGTGCGCGCCGCCGACGGCTGGCGGACGCTCATCCTGCCCGGCGCGCAGCGGCGCGTGGTGGTGGCCCCACCGGGCGACAGCGCCCGCGTGGTGCTCGTGACCGCCGTGGACCGGCTCGGCATCCAGAGCGGCGTGGTCACGGCTGGAGACGTCGTGCCGCCCAAGGTAGTGCCGCGACGCACGTCGCGCGCTCGCCCTTGAAGTACGTGCGACCGCACCCCAAGCTCCACGGATAATGGCCTCCACCGCTGCCAAGCTCGACCGATCGATCGTCGAAGGCCCGATCCCCGCCGCCGTCTGGCGTATCGCGTGGCCCACGATGATCCAGAACATGATTGCCGGATTCCAGGGCGTCATCGACCACGCCCTCGTGGGCAACTTCGTGGGCTTCACGGCCAACGCCGCCATCGGCGTGTCGTGGCAGATCTTCCTCGTGGTGATGGTGTTCGTGGGCTCGCTGTTCACCGGAATGGGCGTTCTCGCGGCGCGCGCCGCCGGCGCCGGCGACCGATCGCGCCTCAACCTGGTCGTGTACCAGGCGTTCCTCACCTCGATGGCGCTGGCCTTCCTCGTGCTGGCCCCGGTGGGCTGGTTCGCGGCCGAGCCGTTGCTCCGGCTCGTGCATGCCACCGACGCGGTGCGCGCCGAAGCGCTCCCGTTCCTGCGGATCATGTTCACGTGCAGCATCGGGATGATGTTCTTCTTCATGATCGGCGGCGCGATGCGCTCCGCCGGCGACGCGAAGACGCCGCTCCGGCTGGGCATCGCGATGACGGTGCTGAACGTCGTGTTCAACGTGATCCTGATTCCCGGCCTGGGACCGATCCCGGCGTTCGGCACGGCGGGCGCGGCCACCGGCACCTGCCTCGCCAGCGGGCTCTGCGCGCTCTACGCGATCCGGCAACTGTGGCGTGGCGCGTGGGTGGTGTCGTTCAAGGAGTTGCCGAGCTATCGCCCCGATTTCGAGATCATCAAGGCGCTCTTCAAGTTCGGCCTCCCGGCCGGCGTGCAGGGGATCGCGATGAACGTGGCGGGGGTGCTCCTCCTCCGGTTCATCGGCGGGCTCGAGCGGAGCGCCGAGGCGCAGGCGGCGTGGGCCGTGAGCTACGTGGAGCTGTTCTCGTTCATCACCTGGACGTCGGTGGGGCTCATGGGCGCCTCGGCGAGCGTGGCCGGGCAGAATCTCGGCGCAGGGCATCCGGACCGTGCCGCGCAGGCGGCTGGGGCGGCGGCGCGCCTCGGCCTGATGGTGGCGGCGTTCATCGGCACGCTGTTCGTGTTCTTCCCGCTGGCCCTGCTCCGGATCTTCGGCATGACCGACCCGGCGGCCTCGGCGATCGCGGTCGAGCTGCTGCGCTACCTCGCCGTGTCGGGGTTCTTCATCACGGTGGCGCTCAGCTACACCGGCGCGCTGCAGGGCACGGGGGACACGCGCAGTCCGCTCGTGATCTCGATCGTGTCGCAGATCATCGTGCCGCTCGGCATCTGCTCCGTGATGCAGGCGACGACGGGGCTCGAGGCGCACCACATCTGGCTGGCCGTGGTGTGCGGCCACGTCACGCGCAGCGTGCTGAGCGTGGTGCGTTTCCGGCAGGGGAAGTGGCGCAACATCCGGGTGGAGCCGAGTCCCGTGCCGGGGTGAGTCGCGCCCGGTGCGGGGCCGGGACCGCTACCTCGGGAAGGCGTCCTTGTCCAGGCCCGGCACGATGCGGAGCGCGTTCTTGTAGTACACCTTCTTGAGCACGTCGTCGGGCAACTCGAGCCCGTACATCCCCCAGAAGGCGTGGCGCCGCCGGTACCAGGGGAAGTACTCGTCACCGCTCTCGAAGATGCGGAAGTAGACGGCGAACTCGGTCTCGTCGCCGAAGGTGTCCTTCCCCATCAGGATGCGGTCCTGGTATTTGACGAAGAAGGCGCGACCGGCCTTCGGCGCCCGCGCCACTTCGTACAGTGCGGCGGCCACCTCGACCATCATGTTCGGGATCGTGTCGAGCGTGCGGCCGAGGCGGCCGAGGTCCTGCCCGAGCCACGAGAGGTGCGCGCTGATGAACGTCGTCTTCGCATGCCGCTTGAACATCCGGTGCTGCTCGGCGATGAGCGAGTCGAACGGCGGGTACTTGTCCGGGGGCCGCGTGCGCCCGGGATACTGCGTCAACTCGAGGTAGCGCTCGTTGTGCTTGTCCACCGGCAGGAAGAAGGCGGCCGGCTCGGCGGTGTGGATGAGCACCGGGATGCCCAGTTCGCCGCACTTGTCCCAGATGGGGGCGAGGCGCAGGTCGTCGGTGCGCACCCGCGTGCCGTCGGCCCAGAAGGTGTCCATGCCGAGGTTCTTGAAGATCTTGAGGCCCACGGCGCCGCCGTCCTTGACGTCGCGCTCGAGTTGCGCGGCCGCGTTGGCGCCGAAGTTCGCGTCGTTCACGCGACTCCAGTCCACGTTGGCGAACACCACGAACCGCCCCGGGTACTTCTTCTTCGCGTTGGCCACCTGCGCCGCGAGCCCGGGGCCGGAGCCGCCGCTCAGGTTCACCATCGCGCGCAGGTTGATCTTGTCCATGGTGGCCACGAGACCGGCGAACTCGCCGTCACCCATGGACAGGTTCTGGTGCCCGTGGATGTCCACGAACGGGAACCGGGCCCGTGTCACGGCCGCCCCCTTCACCGCGAGCATGGACGTCGGCTCGTACTCGTCGATGGTCATGGACGGGGGCCGCTGTTGCTCGTTTCGACGGACTTGCGCGAGTGCCGGGGCGGTCGCGGCGAGCATCGGCACGAGGGTCAGCGTGCCGCGGACGGCGGCGTGCGCGAGGAGGCGGGAGGTGATTCGCATCCCCGGAACATATCGCCCGTCTGTGCGCCACCGCACGGGCCCGACCGGTCGGCCGTGCCACGCTTCCTTGACGGTGAGCCCCGGTGCCCCTCACGTTCAGGGACGCGGAGTTCCGCCTCGCGCCGCGAGCGGCGCGCCCCTCTCGTGGAGATTGGTCATGCGCCCCATGTCCCTGCTGCGTTCCGCCGTCGCGAGCGTCCTGCTCGCCTCGGTCCTGCCCGCCGTGACGGCCGCCCAGATCGAGGCCGGCGACAAGCGATTCTCGCTGCAGGGCAACCTGTCCAAGAGCGTGAGCCCGGACGGTGAT
>JANLSF010000182.1:0-1684 GCA_031362285.1 Gemmatimonadota bacterium
CCTCGGCGGCCGCGCCGGCCACCAGCGACGAGGCGGTCGCCGAGTAGCGGCGCGGGCGCCGTTCCCCGACGTTTCACCCAGCGCCGCCCGCCCTTGTAGCTGGCGGCGTTGTCACACCAACCGCAGGTCACGCCCATGAGCACCACCACGGTCACCGCCAAGGAAGTTGCCGAACTCCGGTCTCGCACCGGCGCCGGCATGATGGATTGCAAGAAGGCCCTCGAGGAAGCCCAGGGCAACATGGACACGGCCGTCGAGATCCTCCGCTCCAAGGGGATCGCCAAGGCCGAGAAGCGCACGAGTCGCCAGGCGAGCGAGGGGCAGATCGCCCTCATCGTCGCGCCGGACGGACAGTCGGGATCGCTGATCGAGGTGAACTCGGAGACCGACTTCGTCGGACGCAACGACGAGTTCATCACCTTCTCGAAGGCCGTCGCGGAGCACGTGGCCCTTGATGACAGCGTCACGGGCGTGGTCAACGTCGGCCCCGATGGGCAGCTCCTCGACGCGAAGTGGAAGCATGACGGCTCGCGCACCCTCGGCGAGGTGGTGAAGGGCGTCGCGGCCAAGACGGGCGAGAACGTCGTCCTCCGGCGCGTCGCACGCTTCAGCACCGACGGCACCATCGGCACCTACCTGCACCACAACGGCCGCGTGGCCGTGATGGTCGAGCTGGGCGGCCCGAAGGGTCCCGCGGTGGACCAGGTGGCCAAGTCGATCGCCGAGCACATCGCCGCGGGCGTTCCGGCCGTGCCGGTCGCGGTCAACCGCGCCGAGGTCCCGACGGAGCTCGTGGAGCGGGAGCGCCGCATCTTCGGCGAGCAGGCCTCCCAGAGCGGCAAGCCCGCCAACATCATCGAGAAGATGGTCGAGGGTCGCGTTGCCAAGTACTTCGGCGAGGTGGTGCTGCTCGAGCAGCCGTGGGTGCGTGACGACAGCAAGACGATCGGCTCGCTGGTCACGGAGGCGGGTGCCGGCGTGACGGTGCGCCGGTTCGCGCGCTTCCAGATGGGCGAGGCATAGCCGTTGTCCGGCGCCTTCCAGACGGTGCCCGCGAGTCCGGACCTCAAGTACTCGCGCGTCCTCCTCAAGATTTCCGGGGAGGCGCTGGCGGGCGACAAGGGGTTCGGGCTGGACTTCGAGACGATCACCCGGCTCGCCGGGGAAATCGAGCAGATCGTGGCGATGGGCGCCGGCGTGGGCCTCGTGATCGGCGGCGGCAACATCGTGCGTGGCTCGCAGCTGTCGAAGGAGGGGATGGACCGGGTGGCCGCCGACTACATGGGCATGCTGGGCACGGTCATCAACGCGATGGCGATGCAGGACGTGCTCGAGCGTCGCGGCATGGATACGCGCGTCATGACGGCGATCCGGATGGAGGAACTGGCGGAGCCGTACATTAGACGCCGGGCGATGCGACACCTCGAGCAGGGACGCCTGGTGCTCTTCGCCGCCGGCACGGGGAATCCGTACTTCTCGACTGACACGGCAGCCGTGCTGCGCTGCATCCAGATGAAGGCGGACGTGATCATCAAGGCGACCAGCGTCGATGGCGTGTATTCCGCGGACCCGAAAAAGGATCCGAATGCTGTCAAGTACGACACTGTCAGTTTCCGCGACGTGATGCTCGGCGAGCTGGGGGTGATGGATCAGACGGCCATCACGCTGTGCAAGGAGAACTCGC
>JANLSF010000185.1:0-5147 GCA_031362285.1 Gemmatimonadota bacterium
CCCCGGAGATGATGGGCATCACGTAGTACAGCGACCCGTCCGCGTCCCCCGAGTCGAAAAGCGGAAGGATGTGCGGATGCGTGAGTCTCGCCACGATCCGGATCTCGCGCTGGAACCGCTCGACGCCGAGCGTCGCGGCAAGCTCGGCGCGCAGCACCTTGATCGCGACCTCGCGATCGTGCTTGCGGTCGTGCGCGAGGTAAACGGTGGCCATGCCACCCTGTCCGAGTTCGCGATCGAGCCGGTAGCGCCCGGCAAGCGCGTCGACGAGTTGGGTGGGAGGCTGGTTCAACCGATATGCGGGATAGGAAGTTCGATTGGGGTCGGTCGAGTATACGACGCGATCGCCGACCGCGCGAGCACCGACCGACGGGCGGCGGCGTGCCCTCCCTCTCGCGAGCGCGCCTCGAGGGCCGTGAGAACGGCGGTCATCGTGGGGGGCGACGCCGGCGGGAACCACTCTGACGCTCCGGTGGGACGGCGGCCCACGCCAAGAGTCCCCGCGCGGGGGCGGGGTGTCGGGGTGAGGCTCGGGGGGCGCGGTGTGCCGCCGCGGGACGTCGCGGGGCACCCGGCCCGGCCGGTCCCCGGGTCGAGGGGGGACTCCGCGCGCCAGCGTGGGCCGCGGGCGCCGCGCGGGCGCGGCGGTGGGTGAGGATCTGGTCGATCACCGACGTCTGCGTGATGAACGCGACGATGCGCATAGCGCCGCGGCAGGTGGGACACGCGAGGGGGTCGACCTCGAAGCTCTGCTGCAGCAGCGCCGCCAACCGGCGGCTGGCCTCGGTGGGCGCGAGGCGTGGCGCGGGCCGAACGATGCTTGCTGCAGGCGAGGGCGCTTCCTGCCCCAGTGGGGGCCGTGGTCTTCGGCATCTGCAGAACGCGGATCGCATCCGCGCGGGCTGAAATAAGCACGGGCCGCCAGGATGCCCAAACGGGGCGGCACCGTGCGCGACCGCATCCCCTACGGACGCCACGATGCGTCGTTCCCCGAGGTGGAGCCGCCGCACGGCGCGCCCGCGCTCTTCGATCTCATCGAAAAGCCGGACGCGGGTCGCCCCCCCCAACTCCGCCGCCCGAGGATCCCAGCGCCTACCGCCGCACCTCCACACGCAGGAACGTCGCCGGAATCTCCGTACGGCCGGGATGTGCGCTCGTGGTCACGCCGTACACCACGCGCATCCAAGCCCAGATCTCACCCGACGCGGCGGCGGTCCGCGAGCGCGGGCGGGGTCCGCTCCATCACCGCTTCAACCCCGTCACCGTCGCCACCCAGATGTCGCTCTGCGGATCGCTCAACGTGAAGTACAGCCAGCCGCCGGCCTCGGCAACGCCGAGCGACGACGCCCCGTGCGGACGCGCCGGCTCATCGAACAGCAGCACCTTGCGAGCGGCACCGTCGGCGCGCCGGATGGCCAGCACGCCCAGCGGCAGTGAGTACCCTCTGGAACTCGACCGGTACGCGAACATGGCCGTCGCCCCGTCCTGCGAGAGCACCCCCGTGAGGGAGCGCACGTTGACGAGCGAATCGATCCGGCTGCTCCGCGCGAGACGGTGAGCGGGGCCCCCGGTCAGGGGCTGTGCCACCACGTAGCCGCTCGAATCGGTGCCGAGGAGGGCCGTTCCCTGATCCGCCCACGCCAGCAGCAGCGGCCGTCCCGGGGACGGCGCCATGACCGGCTGCCCCCACGCACCGGATGCGTCGCGCGTCACGACTTGCACGCGGCTCGTGAGTCCGGGCCCGAACCCGCCTGAGAGCAGTTGCCAGGCAAGGCTGCGCCCGTCCGGCGACCAGAACGGATTGCGTTCATCGGGAGTGGCACCGGGCGAGAGCTGCACGGGCCGTCCCCCCTCCGCTCCCACGACGAAGACACGCCGCAACCCCTTGGTGATCATGTGGAAGGCGATCTCGCGCCCGTCGGGCGAGATGCTCGGCTTGAACGACGGATTCGAGTCGCGCGTGACCTGCTGGACGGGCCCCCCGGCCAGCGGCATCCGGTAGATCTGGAAGACCCCTTGCCGGTCGGAGTCGAATACGAGCCACTTGCCGTCCTGCGAGATCTCGAACCCTTCGATGACTTGCCGGTCGTTCGTGACCTGCTCCGCTCCACGACTCGACACCGGCGCGCCGGCGGGAAAGCGCACCCGCCACACATTCGTGTAGTACGTCGCCACCGAGTAGGCCAGTTGGGTGCCGTCGGCCGAGAGCGAGATGAGCGACGGGTTGAGGCCGATGCTGATCCGCACCGGGGCGCCGCGCGGCTTGCCATCCGAGGACAGGTTCACCTGGTAGATGTCGCGAATGCCGTTCGGCGCCGCCACGATGAGCACGCGCCGACTATCCGGGGCCCACGTGGGACTCACGTGAACCGCGTCCGCGCTCGTGATCGGCCACGGCGTGCCACCGGCCGCCGGAACCATCCACAGCTGGCTCGGCGCCACGTTGTAGCTGTCGAAGTACCGGGAGTTGCCGGACACATACACGATCCACTTGCCATCCGGCGACCATGCAGGCGAATGCAGCTCCAGCCCGCGGGCCAGCAGGCGCGGTGCCTCGTTGTTGACGCCGGCCACGACGAGCGAGTCGCCGACGACGCGGACGACCTGTGCGCCGTCGGGTGACCAGGCACCGTACGCACTCCGCGCGTCAATGACGGTGCCCTGCCCGCCCAGCGTGGGTCGCGCCTCGAGGCCGCGGTCCGTCCTCAGGAGCAGCCGGTCGCCGGCCGGCGACCATCCGGCGGGTCGGCGCGCCGATCCGATCTGCACGGCGTCGCCGCCGTCCACGCGACGCAGCTCCACGTGCGCGGCGGTGTCGGTGGGGCCGAGCGCGATGTACGCGACCGTCCTGCCATCCGGCGAGATGGTCGGGAACTCCTCCTTCCCGGCCGCGCGCGTGAGCTGGGTGTTGGACGCGAGCACGGCGGCGACGGGCTGGCGATTGAGTGCCCACGCGGCCGCAACGCTGATCGCCAACACGCCGAGTCCCGCCGCCACGCGCGTGCGCCACGGCGACAGCGCCCCCACCCCCGCATACGGCCGCGTCTCCGCCGGCGTCAGCCCGCCGCTCGACATCACGAGCGGCTCGAGCTGCGCGAGCATCTCCTCCGCCGACTGCCACCGGTCGGCGGGCCGCTTCTCCAGCGCCTTCATGATCACGTGCACGAGCGCGCTCGAGAGCTGCGGCCGGCGCGCGCCCAGCGACTCCGGCGCCTGCGTCACGTGCGCGGCGAGCACCTGCGCCGGCGACGCGCCCACGAAGGGCGGCCGGCCCGCGAGCAGCTCGTACCCCACCACGCCCAGCGCGTAGAGGTCCACGCGATGGTCGAGCAGCGGATCGGCGGTGGCCTGTTCCGGCGCCATGTACGAGGGCGTGCCGAGCGCCACGCCGAGGGTGGTCAGGTTGCTGCGGCCGCTGGCCTCGTTCACCGCCTTCGCCACGCCGAAGTCCATCACGAGCGCGTGACGCCCCGAGAGCATCACGTTCTCGGGCTTGATGTCGCGGTGCACGACGCCGCGCGTGTGCGCGTGGCCGAGGGCATCGGCGATCTCTGTGAGCAGGCGCACGGCATCGGCGACCGGGAGTTCGCCCTGCCGCGTCAGCCGCTCGCGCAGCGACTCGCCCTCGACGTACGGCATCACGTAGTACAGGAAGCCGTCGGCTTCGCCGGAATCGAACACGCCGAGGATGTGCGGATGCTGCAACCGCGCGGCGATCTCGATTTCCTGCGTGAACCGCGTGGCGCCGAGCGCAGCCGCCAGTTCCGGGTTGAGCACCTTGATCGCGACCTGGCGGCGGTGCTTGAGGTCCTCGGCCAAGTACACGGTGGCCATGCCGCCGTGGCCGAGTTCGCGGATGAGGCGATACGTCGCGGCCAACGCCGAGGCGAGGCGCGGGTCCACGGGGTCGCTCATGTGTTCGCCAGCACGGCGTATTCCGTGGAGTCGAGCAGCCGCGCGTCGGCCGTGACGAGCGTGAGCCCGAGCACGCGCGCCGTCGCCGCGAGAAAGCGGTCGGCGGGATCCTCGTGCGACAGGGCGAGCTGGCGACTGGCGACGGCGATGTCGTGCGTGAGCGCCGCTTCACGGCGCGGCAGCGCGCGCACCATCTGCTCGACCCATTCCACCGGCGATCCGCTGACTCTCACGCGTCCGCGCTCGGCGAGCAGCAACGCTTCCCACACGCTGATCGGCGAGAGCCACAGTTCGTTCTCGCCCGACGCGAGCGCCTCGCGCACCGCTGGCGCAAGGCGCTCGGGCTCCAGCAGCGCCCACAGCCAGATGTGCGTGTCGAGCAGGAGCTTCACGAGCGGAACACGTCCCAGTCGCCGGTCGCGCTGACCGGCGCGATGAGGTCGTCCGCGAGGGTGGCGGTGCCGCGCATGGCACCCAGCCAGGCGCGGCCGGTGCTCGCGCTGGAGGGCGGCCCTATCTCGGCCACCGGCTCGCCACGTCGCGTGACGATGATGGAGGCGCCAGTACGACGCACGCGCTCGAGGACGGCGAGGCAGGTGGCCTTGAACTCGGAGATGGCGATGGTCTCGGTGGGCTTGGTGGGCATGCTGCTGAAGCTAGTGGTATAGTGACCATAGTCAACGACCATGGTCATGTATTCTTAAAACATTCTCCTGCAACGACTTACCTACTTATTCGCCGCGTCCACCGCGCGTTTCATCGCCGTCACCCAGTTCGGCACCACCCGCACGTAATAGCCCAGGTTCTCCGCCGGCGACTGCAGGTAGACCGCGTCACCGCCGGGCATCACCGCATGCGACCAACCGGGAGTGTCCACGAAGCGCGGGTCCACGAAGAGCACGTCGCGCGAGCCCACGGGCGCATTCGCCGGTCCATCCATGCGCACCCGGTTGAACGTCTGGCTCGGGAGCCCCTTGCCGCCCACGTACGAGAAGTAGACCAGTTCGTTCGCGCCGTGCCAGAGCGGCTCGCGCCCCATCGGGTCGATCGTGAACTTGCGATCCATGGCCGGCCACGGCTGCACGCTGACGCCGGTCGCCCCCTGCTTCGAGTGTGCGATCCACCGCCGGTCCGGCGACAACGAGATGAAGTTCGCGAAGATCGGCAACGAATCCATGCGCGGCGGATCGGTGGTCGGATCCATGATCAGGCTCATGCCGCCCTCGTAGAAC
>JANLSF010000196.1:0-6883 GCA_031362285.1 Gemmatimonadota bacterium
CGAGCTTGAAGTCGTCGACCTTGCCCGTGCCCTTCGTATCGACGAAGACCGACACGGGATCGGCGACGCCGATGGCGTACGCGAGCTGGATTTCGGCACGATCCGCAATACCCGCCGCGACGATGTTCTTGGCGATGTAGCGCGCCATGTACGACGCCGAACGGTCCACCTTCGTGGGATCCTTGCCCGAGAACGCGCCGCCGCCGTGGCTGCCGTGGCCGCCGTACGTGTCGACGATGATCTTGCGGCCGGTGAGGCCGGCGTCGCCCTGCGGGCCGCCGACGACGAAGCGGCCCGTGGGGTTGATGTGGTACTTCACGTGCTTGCCGAGCAGCGCCTTCGGGATCGTGGCCTCGACGATGTCGCGGATGATCGCCTTGCGGATCGTCGTGTTGCTCACGCCCTCGGCGTGCTGCGTGGAGACGACGACCGTGTCGACGGCCACCGGATGCCCGTCCTCGTACAGCACGGTCACCTGCGCCTTGCCGTCGGGGCGGAGCCACTTGAGCGAGTTGTCCTTCCGCCGCTCCGCGAGGGCGCGCGTCAGGCCGTGCGCGAGATGGATCGGCATCGGCATGAGCTCCGGCGTCTCGTCGCAGGCGTAGCCGAACATCATCCCCTGGTCGCCGGCGCCGCCGGTGTCGACCCCCTGCGAAATGTCCGGCGACTGCTTGCCCAGTGCGTTGAGCACCGAGCAGGTCTGGTAGTCGAAGCCGAACTTGGCATCGGTGTAGCCGATGCGCTTGATCGTCGAGCGCGCGATGTCCTGGAGGTCCACGTAGGTGTCCGTGGTGACCTCGCCGGCGATCACGGCCATGCCCGTGGTCACGAGCGTCTCGCACGCCACGCGGGCGCGCGGGTCCTCCTTCAGGATCGCGTCGAGGACGCCATCGGAAATGGCGTCGGCGATCTTGTCGGGGTGACCTTCGGTGACGGATTCCGAGGTGAACAGCTGGCGATCAAGCACGGCGAATCGAGGGCGAAAGTGGAAAGGACACGCGACGCAGTCAGCCTCGAATCGTATCGGTTCCGCCGACCCCCGGCAACCCGGCGTTGAGCCACGGCGCGTCGCCCACCGCGGCGAACAGGCGCTGCCGCAACTGCTGCTCGGCCGAGGCCGCGGTGGACGCGGCCATCGCCGCCTCGGCGGCCTCGCGCGCGATCGCCGCGCTGATCGAGCGCACGATCCGCTTGACCATCGGCACGGCGCGCGGGGTCACCGACAGGGTCCGGACGCCGAGGCCCACGAGCGCGAACGCCATCAGGGGCTGCGACGCCATCTCGCCGCACACCGACACGTCCACCTGGTGGGCATCCCCCACCTCGACCGTGCGCCGGATCAGCCGCAGGACGGCGGGATGCAGCGGCGTGTACCGGCTGGCGAGGTTCGCGTTGCCCCGGTCGACGGCCAGCGTGTACTGCACGAGGTCATTGGTCCCCACGCTCAGGAAGTCGACGTCCCGCACGAACGTGTCCACCGCCACCGCGGCCGCGGGGGTCTCGACCATGATGCCCAACGGCAGGCCGGTCGCGTGGGGGACGCCGCGCGCGGCCAGTTCCTGCATGGCCTCGCCCATCAGGTCGCGGGCCGCGCGCACCTCGTCGACGCTCACGATCAACGGGAGCATGACGCGGACGTCGCCGTGGAGCGCCGCGCGCAAGAGGGCGCGCAACTGCGTCTTGAACAGCTCCGGCTGGTCGAGGCACATCCGGATGGCGCGCCAGCCGAGGAACGGGTTGGCCTCCGAAGGGAATCCGCCCACCGGCAGCTTGTCGCCGCCGATGTCGAACGTCCGGATCACCACCGGACGACCGGCAAAGGCGCTGACGACGCGCGCGTACGACCGGTATTGCTCCTCTTCGTCGGGCATCGAGGCGCGCCCCACGACGAGGAACTCCGTGCGCATGAGGCCGACCCCCTCCGCCCCGGAGCCGGCCGCGGACTCCGCCTCCTCCGGCAAGTCCACGTTCGCCCGCAGCGTCACGCGGACGCCGTCCTCGGTGATCGCCTCGTCGGCGGCGTGTCGCAACAGCTCGGCTTCATCGATGGCCTCGCGCTGGGCGCGTCGCCGGTAGGCATCGATCTCCGCCTGCGTGGGCGAGAGGAGCAGCTGCCCGCTCGAGCCGTCGAGCACCACGATGTCGCCGCTCTTCACGTGCGACGTGGCGTCGCGCAGCCCGACCACCGCCGGGAGCCCCAGTGAGCGCGCCAGGATCGCCACGTGCGAGGTGCGCGTGCCCGCATCGGTGGCGATCGCGGCGATCGCCTCGCGGTCGAGCTGCACCGTCAGCGATGGCGTCAGGTCGTGCGTGACGATGATCGCCCCCGCCCCCTTCGGCAATTCCACGGGGTCGTGGTCGGGGAGCTCCATCAGCACCGTCAGCACGCGGATGTGCAGGTCGGTCAGGTCACCGACCCGCTCGCGCACCATCGGTTGCGTGTGTCGGGCGAAGTGCTGCCGCCATTCGAGCAGCACGAGGTCGAACGCCTTCTCGGCGGACAGGTTCTGCCGGATGAGCGTCTCGACCGACTTGAGCAACTCGACGTCCTCCAGCATCGTCCGCTGCACGTCGAAGATGGCGGCTTCCTCGGGGCCGGCCGACGCCGACACCCGGTCGCGCACGTGCGCGAGGCGCTCCCGCGACGTGACGACGGCTCCCCGGAAGCGCGCGACCTCGGCCTCGATGTCCTCGTCGGCGACGATGCTGTTGGTGACGTCCGGCACCTCCCAGAGGAGCAGGTGCACCGGACCGACCACGATCCCCGGCGACGCCGGGCTGCCGGCGATCGTGCGATCCACCCTACGCGCTCTCGCCGAACTTCGACGCGATGAGCACGGACAAGGCCTCGAGCGCCGCGTCCGCGTCGGCGCCATCCGCCTTCAGGCGCACGGTCGAGCCGCACTCGGCCGCCAGCATCATCACCCCCATGATGCTCTTCCCATTGACCTCGACGTCATCGCGCGCGATGGTCACGTCGGCGCTGAAGCGCGCCGCCGTCTTCACGATCTCGGCCGCCGGGCGGGCGTGGAGACCGTTGCGGTTGACGATCTGGACGGAGCGTTCGGGCATCAGCGGACGAGGGAAAAGAGGGCGACGGCGGTGAGCACCACGAGGGCGATGCGCCAGCCTTCCACGCGATCGTGGAGGCGGATGAGGAGCGCGCCGCCCAACCCCACGATGCCCAGGACCACCCAGAGCAAGGTGCGCCCGGGACCCATCAGGCGGAAGAGCGCGTGGGGAAGCACGAGGCCCCCGAGGAGGGCACCGGCACGCGCGAGCCATTCCGGGCCCTCGCGCAGGACGGGGGCGCCGAGGTGGCGCGAGACCAGGAGCCCGCCGGCCAGTCCGGTGCGGAGCCCCCACTGGCGCAGGGCGAGGTGACCGGCGTTGTAGGGCACCACGAACAGGAGCAGGACGAGCCACCAGGGCGCGCCAGCCGCGAACGCCCCGATGCCGAGAATCGAGCAGAACGGAAGCCACGCGGCCCACACCAGCCGGTCGCCCACGCTGCCGAGGGGGCCGCAGAGCGCCGTTCGAAAGCGCTCGATCCGGGCCGGCGACTCCCCATCGAGCTCGGCCCGGGCCAGCGCGCCCACGGCCACGCCGGCGAAGTACGGATGGCAGTTGAAGTACTGGCTCTGCCGGGCAAGGGCCGCGCGGTACGCCGCGCCGCCCACGCCGTCCGGCAGCAGGCGGAGCGCCGGTTCGATGCAGAAGCCGATGCCCGTCCCCGAGAGCAACTCGTAGTTCCACGACCCCTGCACGGCAAACAGGCGGAACAGCATCTGGGCGCGCGTGCGGAACGGGATCGGAGGCCCGACCGCCAACTCCGAGCGGGGCGTCAGGTCGAGACTCATCGCAGGGCCAGCGTGAGGAGCCCGAACGCGAGGCCGCCCGCAAAGAGCCAGCGGGCCGACTTCGAACCGTGGAACAGCTTCCAGCTGGCAGCCACCGCCACCGAGGCCAGCATGGTGACGGCGGCCGCGCGCGACACGCCCTGCCCGAGCGTCCACTCGCCCAGCGCCGCCTGCATCACCGGCACGAAGAGCACGAGCGACAGCACGGTGATCGCCGCGCCGCGCAGCAGGTCGAGGCCGATGCCGCCGAGCATGAGGGCGCGAACGGCCGCCCAGGATCCGGCGTCCACCTCGGCGCGCGCGCGCCGGGCCAGCCACGCATTCACGCGCCGCAGCAGCACCATGGAGCCACCGCCCACCCAGGCGGTGGCGAGCGCGCCCAATACCGCGAGGGTGAGCGCGCCGGCGCGCCCGCCTGGCTGCATCGCGAACAGCGCCCCGCCCACCACCGCGGCCGATCCCCACTCCGGGTATCGCGTCGCGCCGAAGGGGAGCGTGTCGAGGGCGATCAGCTCGAGCGCCGCACCGGCGAGCACCCCCTGCTCGGGCGACCCGACCACCCAACCGGCGAGCGTGGCCGCGACGATCGGGCGCGAGATCATCGCCTGCGGAAAGCTCACCACGTCGAGCCCGAGCAGGGCGCCGAGCAGCACGAGCGGGAACAGGGCTTCGAGGCTCACGAGAGGTCGCTCCCGGCCAGCACCTGCTCGAGCGGCACGGCGCGCGCGGCGGGCACGTCCTGGGCCGTGATGACGACGCCGGTGGCCGCCATGGCCCGCAGGGCGTCGGCCTCGCCGGGCGAGAGGAACACGTACCGCAGCCGTTGCGTGCGCCCCGGCGCATGGTGCACGCCGCCCAGGTTCACGGCACGGACCGTGGGCGCCCCGTCGGCCAGGCGCCGCATGGTGTCGATGTCGCCCGTGAGGATGAGGCTGCGACGGGGATCCCCCTGCCACGTCGGCACCGCGTGCACGGCGCTGGCGACGTCCATGAAGGCCACGTCCATGCCCGGCGGCACCCCCATGCGATACAGGTCCTGCTCCCAGTCCGACTCCGCCACGACGTCGTCGACGAGCACGAGGAAGCCGATGTCGAGCGGCTGTCCCCACCCGACCACGACCTGTCCATGGATGAGGCGGTCGTCGATGCGGAAGACCTCAACCGGCACGGGGCGCCTCGAGCGAGACGAGCGCGTCGCGGCCACGCGCGACCGCGCGCTGGGCGGCCTCGCGCGGCGACTCCGACGTCGCCATGGCGAAGTCGAGGAGGGCCGCGAGGTTCACGCCGGTGACCACGCACAACGACGGGCGGTGCCGCTGCACCTTGCGCGCCGCGATCGCACAGCTGCCCATGGGCAGGTCGGTGAACACGACCTCGAGCGCGAGCCCCTCGACCGTCTCACGGATGGCGCGCTCGATGTCGCCGGGACCCAGTCCGCGGTTCGAGAACGCCACGAAGGCGCTCCCGCGGCCGGTGATCGCCTCGACCGCCGAGACAAGTCCGGCGGCCAGCTCCCCGTGCGCGGCGACCATCGCCCGCGCGCGCGCCGGTTCACTCATCGTCCTGCTGCAGGTACATGCGCACGTCGGCCGTCGGCTGGCGACGATCGGCCTGCTGCTGCATCCGCCCGATGAGGCGCCGGTTGAACTGCTCGGCGGCGTCGATGCCGGCATAGCGGAGCAGGTGGTTCATGGCGATGACTTCGGCGATGACCGTGATGTTCTTGCCCGGATTGAGCGGCACCGTGATGCGCGGCAACGGACCCGCGAGGCTCTCCGTGGTGGCGCTGTCGAGTCCAGCGCGCTCGCCGGGCATCCCCTCCTTCCATTCAATCAGCTCCACGATCACCTCGATGCGCTTCTGCTGGCGCACGGCGCGGATGCCGAAGATCGCGGGCACGTCGATCAGGCCGACGCCGCGAATCTCCATGTAGTGGCGCTGCAGCTCGTGCCCCTGCCCGATGACGATCCCCGCCCCGCGACGCGTCGCGATCACGAGGTCGTCGGCGACCAGGCGGTGCCCCCGCTCCACGAGGTCGAGCACGCACTCCGACTTGCCGATGCCGCTCTTGCCCGTGAAGAAGAGCCCGACGCCGAAGACGTCGGCGAGCGACCCGTGCAGCGTCACCGTGGGGGCGAACTCGCTCTCGAGGAACGGATTGAGGGTCCGGTAGAACTCCGCCGTCTTGAGCCGCGACCGCACCACCGGCACGCCGCCCGCCGCCGCCGCCACGAGGAGTTCCGGCGGCGGCTCGAGTCCCTTGGTGATGAAGACCACCGGGATGGGGTACGAGAAGAAGGTGCCGAGGTGCCGCGCCCGATCGGTCGCGCTCAGGGTGGCGAGGTAGGTCAGCTCGGTCTCCCCCATCACCTGCACGCGGTGGTGCAGGAACCGCCCGATGAAGCCCGCGAGCACGAGGCCCGGCGACGCCGACTCGTGCGTGGTGATCGCGCGCTCCATTCCCCCGTGCGCGCCGAGTACCTCGAGCTGCAGCGCGTCCTCGAGCCGCTCGACCAGCTGGCCGACCGTCAGGCGCGCCGTCATGCGACCGACTCCAGGTGGCGCTCCGTCTCGTCGGCGGCGCGTTCCCACGTGAACCCCTCGGCGAAGGCGCGACCGGCGGCCCCCATGCGGGCCACGAGCGACGGATCGGCGACGACGCGGGAGAAGGCGGCGGCCATCGCGGGGATGTCGCCATGGGGGACCAGCACGCCGGTCACCCCGTCCTGCACGGACTCCCGGATGCCGGGCGAGTTCGAGGCCACGACCGGTGTCCCGCAGGCTGCGGCTTCGAGGTTGGTGATTCCCCACCCTTCCTTGGGCGAGGCGATGGCGACGGCCCAGGATCGCCGCAGCAGCGCGCGCTTCTCATCCTCGCTCACGAACCCAAGAAACTTCACGCGATCATGCAGCGCAAGCGAAGCGACGAGCGCCTCGAGCGCGCCGCGATGATCCCCTGCGCCGGCGATCTCGAGCCGCGCCTCGGGCACCGCGCAGCCGGCAAGGGCGCGGATCACGAGATC